>NZ_QTKI01000180.1:0-9091 GCF_010820945.1 Rhodopseudomonas sp. BR0C11 | reverse complement strand
GTCTTCGTCGAGCCGCGTCGCCCGTGCCAACGAAATGATGTCCTCCGCGATCGCGTCCGCGCGGGTCGGATCGAGATCGGCCGCCATCGCATATTCGTCGACCAGCGCTTCCAGCCGCGCCATCTCGTCATGCAGCTCGGCGCGGGTCATCGGCGGCGTCAGATGATCGACGATCACCGCCGCGCTTCGCCGCTTGGCCTGGATACCCTCGCCGGGATCGTTGACGATGAACGGGTAGAGATGCGGCAGCGGCCCGAGCAGCGCAGTCGGGAAACAGTCGCGCGACAGCCCGGCGCTCTTGCCCGGCAGCCATTCGAGGTTGCCGTGCTTGCCGAGGTGGATCACCGCATCGGCGCCGAACGCCTGCCGCAGCCACAGATAGAACGCCACATAATGATGCGGCGGCGGCAGCTCGGGATCGTGGAAGCTCGATTTCGGATCGATGGCATAGCCACGTGCCGGCTGCACGCCGACCAGGATGTTGCCGAAGCGATGCAGGCCGAGACGGAATGCCTCATTCGCGACATGCGGATCCTGCTCCGGCGCCCCCCACCGTTCTGTCACCGCGTCCCGCACCGCCTGCGGCAACTCCGCGAACGCCGCCGCGTAGTCCGCCACCGGCCAGCTCACGCCGCCGTCCCGATCGGATCGGCCCTTTAGTTCGTTGGTCGGGCCGCGCTGCAGCCGCTCCATCAGCGCCACCGTGTCGGCCGGCAGCTCGCGGGTGAGATAGCCTTCCGTCCGCAGCGTGAACAGTAGGTCGTGCAGCGATTGTGGGGTGTCGAGGCCGACGCCGTTGCCGAGCCGGCCATCGCGATTCGGATAGTTGGCGAGCACGATGGCGACGCGGCGTTGGTCGCGCGGCTGATGCCGCAGCCGCACCCAGGCTTGCGCCAGATCCGCCACTGCGTCGATCCGGTCCTGCAGCGGCAGATACACGGTCGGGGCGAATTCAGCGTCGCCGCCGCGCTGCTTGAAGGCCACGGCTCCGGCGAAGACACGGCCGTCGACCTCCGGCAGCACGACATGCATGGCGAGGTCGCGCGGATTGAGACCCCGGCCGGATTGCTCCCAATGCTCGCGCGTCACCCCGGCCTGCGCCACCTGCAGGATCGGGCAATCCGCCGACGCCAGCACGCCGGAGTCGTCCGTGGCGGTGGCGGTCGCAAACGCGGTGGCGTTGATGATGACGTCCGGCGGCGTCGCGGCGAGCACGCTGCGCAGGAACGCGATCGAGCGCGCATCCTTCAGGCTGGTCACGAAGATGCAGGTTGGATCGAAATCACGCGCGGCCAGGGCGTCACGCAGCGCCGCGATCGCCGCGGTATCGCCGCTCGCCGCCAGCGCGCGATAGAAGATCACTAACGCGCGGCGGCGCTGCGATGGCAGGGGCTCGGCTGGCCAGAACCCCGCTGCTGGCATCGGCCGCGGCGGCGGCGGGCAATCGTCGCGCAGGATCATCCAGGCGGCGTAGCGCAGCGCCAAGCGGATGTTCTCGGCGCCGCCCTCGCTGCAATAGCGCCACAGCGCGTGAGCATCGTCGAGATCGGCGGTGCTACGCGCCGCGAGTTCCGCATTCCACTCCATCTCGCCCGGAATGCAGACGAACTGCGCGCCCCGCGCCAGCGCATCGCGCCGCAGGCTGTCGACGCCATGCGGCCAGTAGGCCTCGCCACCGAGCATCCGCAGGATGACGAGCTTGGCTTTCGCCAACGTGCGCTCGACATAAAGATCGACCGAGGCCGGATGGCCGAGCGCCAGAAAATTGGTGAGCTGGAGCGTCGGATAGTCGTCCGGCATTCCGGCGCGCGCAGCACCGAACGCCGCCAGATCGCTGTCGGCCGCCGACAGCACCACGATATCAGCCGTCGCCTGCCCGAGATCGCGCGCAACGTCGCCGTCGTCGATGCTGGCGCTGGTGTCGAGCTTCAGGTGCATGCGAGGAGCCTTGGTGGCACCAGCAACGCGCCTTCCCCGTCAATGCGAGGAGCGAAGCGACGAAGCAATCCAGCTCCGAGCACTGAGCTGGATTGCTTCGCTTCGCTCGCAATGACGGAAGGCGTCATGAACTACCCCGCCAGCGCGCGCCGCGCGGCGTCGGCGTCGAAGCCTTTGAGGCCGATCACCACCAGATGGTCGGGGCGCTCGGCATCGGGACGGGCGAAGGCGAGATCGATGCGCGAGCCGACCGCCTGCACCACGACCGGTGCAGGCTTGCCGGCGACACGGGCATGGCCCTTGACGCGCAGCACGCCCTGGAGCCCCAGCGCATCGCCGACCCGCGCCTTCATGGCGTCCAGCGACTCTGCCGGCTGCGGGGTGATCACCAGCGAGTCGAAATCGTCGTGATCGTGCTCCTCGCCTTCCGCGTGATGCCCGGTGCGGGATGCAAGATCATTCTCCGCTTCGGCGTCGAGCCCGATCAGCACCGACGGCGCCAGCATGCCATGCGAGCGGACGATGCGGACGTTCGGACGTACCCGGCTCGCCAGCTTGGCTTCGAGCGCGGCGAGCTGGTCGGGCGCGACCAGATCGCTCTTCGACAGCACCACCAGATCGGCGCAGGCGAGCTGATCCTCGAACACTTCCTCGATCGGATCGTCATGCGTGGCGTCACGCTGCGCCTTCACGGCGTCGTCGTCGAGCGGCACGCGCCCTTCGCTCAGCGCCAGCGCGTCGACCACCGTGACGACGCCGTCGGCAGTGGCGCGGGTCTTCACCGCCGGCCAGGCAAACGCCTTCAGCAGCGGCTGCGGCAGTGCCAGCCCGGAGGTCTCGATCACGATCGCGTCGAGCGGCGTGTCGCGGTTCAGCAGCTTTTCCATGGTCGGGATGAAATCGTCGGCGACCGTGCAGCAGATGCAGCCGTTGGTCAGTTCGACGATGTCGCCCGGCGCGCACACCGACGCGCCGCAATCCTCGACCAGCGAGCCGTCGAAACCTGCATCGCCGAATTCATTGACGATCACTGCGATGCGGCGACCGCTCGACTGATTGAGCAGCGCGCGCAGCAGCGTGGTCTTGCCGGCGCCGAGAAAGCCGGTGAGCACCGTAACGGGAACGCGGGCGGTCATGAACTACTCTCCTGATTGGCGTTTCAGCCACAGCGGCAGGCCGGCGGCGATGAAGGCGACGTTGGGCACCGCGGCAGCGATGGTCTGATTGAGGCGGCCTTGCGCGTCGCGGAAGGCGCGGCCGAGCGGCGTCTCCGGCACCAGGCCGAGGCCGACTTCGTTGGAGACGAGCACGATCGGTCCGGCGGCGACGCCGAGATAGCGCGCCAGCCGCCTCGCCTCGACCTCGGGATCGCGGCCGGCTTCCATCAGGTTGAACAGCCACAGTGTCAGGCAATCGACCAGTACGGCGCGGCCGCGGCCGGCGTGCTGGGTCAGCGCATCGACCAAGCCGAGCGGCTCCTCGATCGTGGTCCAGCCCTCGCCGCGGCGGATGCGATGGTGCGCGATGCGATCGGACATTTCGTCGTCGCTGGCGGTGGCGGTCGCGAGATAGATCCTGGCGAGGCCGCTCTCGGCGACCAGCCGTTCACCGAACACCGATTTGCCGGAGCGCGCGCCGCCAAGCACCAGCGTGGAGATCAGCGCGCTCATGCCGGCGCCCGCCCATCGTCGGGAGACCATTGCGGCGGCGGCATGCGGACGACGGTGCCTTTGCGCAAGACTTCCGGGCGCTGCCGCCACGGCACCAGACCGTAGTGACTGTCCTGATAGGAGGCGACGAACGCCGCCACCGCGTCGGCGCCGCCGGCACCGTCGAGATCGCCGAACACGAAGGTGTAGCCGCCTTCGCTCGACACTGCGACGGTGGCGGCGCGTTTGCATGCGGACAGGCACTGCACGGCGCGTACCTGCACTCCGCCGGCGCCGGCCAGCGCGTCGCGGACGGCTTCCAGCATCGGCGCACCGACGGCGACGCCGTCGATCGTCTTGCAGGTGGTGCAGACGCTGACCATCACCGGCGCGCCAGGCAGCACGCGCGGCAGATCGGCGCTCAGATCGGCAGGGGGCTCGGAATCCATCGGGCTCGAATCATCGCGTCAGCTATCGAGCTTTGTCGGAACGCGCGGGAGAGGCCTTTGCCGTCCGCACTGCTTCCGTCCGGTGCACCCCGCCCCGACGACCCTTCAAAGCACAATACGCGATGGCAGGTCTCCTGGCTCGCGAGTCGCCGCCATTCGCCGCCTTCCCAGGAATTCCCAGTGGCCTCGGCGATGGCTCGTCGCTTACAGTTGCGGGGGCAGCTCCGGGATCGAGACGCACCGCGCCTCCCACCGGCTTCCCTTTTCACCTTCCTTGCGGAAGGACCATCGTCCGGCACGCTAGCTGCGACGCTGTTGCGGGTCAACAACGCGAAGGTGGTGTTGACCGGGCTTGCGCGTTTGCCTCAGTTGCGCGCCTTGCCGAACCAAAGGACCATCCGATGCCGACCGAAACCCTCGTCACCTGGCAGCCGCCGTCGATCACCCCGGTCGACCCGTCGCTGAAAGCAACCTTGCGGGCGCGGGTGGACGGCAAGGCCAAGCCGCTCGGCTCGCTCGGGCGGATCGAAGACCTCGCCATCGAACTGGCCTTGATGCGGCATCCGCAGCCGCCGCGCGCCGACAACGCGGTGCTGATGGTGTTCGCCGGCGACCATGGCCTGACCGAAGAAGGCGTGTCGCAATATCCGTCCGCCGTGACGGTGGCGATGGTAATGACCTATCTGGCCGGCAAGGCGACCGCGAACGCATTCGCAGCAGCCAACCACGTCGACGTCCGGGTGATCGACGCCGGTGTCGCGGCCGAGCTGCCGAAGCATCCCGATCTGATCGACGCCAAGGTGCGGATGGGAACCGCCAACGCGGCGCGTCAGCCGGCGATGAGCGTCGTGGAGGCGTGCCAGGCGCTCGATCGCGGCGCCGACCTGGCGCGGGCCGAGATCGCCGCGGGGGCGGACGTGATCGCGCTCGGCGAAATGGGGATCGGCAACACGGCCTCGTCGTCGCTGCTGCTGCACCGCCTCGGCCCGGCACCGCTCGACCAGAGCATCGGGATCGGCGCCGGCCAGGATGCCGACGGCATGGCCAAGAAGAAGGCGGCGATCGAAAAGGCGGCGATGCGCAGCCCCGCCACCGCACCGCTGGAGGCGCTGGCCGAATTCGGCGGGTTGGAGATTGCCATGATGGCGGGCGCGGTGCTGGGCGCCGCCTCGCAGCGCCGGCCGGTGATCGTCGACGGCTTCATCGCTACCGCCGCGGCGCTGGTCGCGGTGCGGCTGGCGCCGGAAGCTCGCGACTATTGCATATTCGCCCATCGCTCAGCCGAGCGCGGCCACGATCTCGCGCTGCAGGCAATGGACGCCGCCCCGCTACTCGATCTGCGGCTGCGTCTCGGCGAAGGCACCGGGGCGATCCTCGCCGTGCCGCTGGTGCGCGCCGCCTCGCGGCTACTCACCGACGTCGCCGATCTCGCCGACGTGCTGGCGGGCAAGCTGTGAGTACGGTGCTGAACAAGATGGCGGCGATGACCGATCCGGCCGAGATCGCAGCCGCCAACGCCAACCCGCCAGTGTTCGACGAAGCGTTTCGGGAGAAGTTCGCCGAGCTGATCGCGTGGCGCTGCGACGTCCGCCGCTTCAAGACCGATCCGGTCGCGCCCGAGCTGATCGATCAGCTGCTCGACCTCGCCCAGCTGGCGCCCTCAGTCGGCAACAGCCAGCCGTGGCGCTGGATCAGCATCGACTCCGCCGAGACGCGGGCGCGGATCCGCGCCAACTTCCTGCGCTGCAATGAGGTGGCGGCGAGCGCGTATCAGGGCGACCGTGCGGCGCTGTACGCCAAACTCAAGCTCGAAGGCATCGACGTCGCGCCGCGGCAGTTCGCGCTGTTCTGCGACCGCGAGACGGCGCAGGGTCTCGGCGTCGGGCGCCAGACCATGCCGGAAGCGCTCGATTACTCCGTTGTGGCGATGATCGAGACGTTCTGGCTCGCCGCGCGGACGCTCGGCCTCGGAGTCGGCTGGGTATCGATCCTTGATCCAGAGGCGATCACCACCGAGCTCGACGTGCCGGCGACCTGGAAGTTCATCGCCTATCTGTGCGTCGGCTGGCCGGTGGAACACCACGTCGACCCGGAACTGGTGCGCCATCACTGGCAGGACCGCACCACCGCAGGCCGCATTGTGCTGTCGCGCTGAGTTCCGTCGGTGCGTGGGCGCACTGAATGCCCGCGCTGTTTGTTGATCGTTAAGGCAAGATCGCGGCGAGAGCCGCAATTTGCAAGAAATCGTCACATTCGCACGTCAGGACTCCGTCCGCGTTTCCGATAACGGAGGACCGGACATGCGAACTACCAACCTTTGGACGACCGCTTTGTTTGCCGGCGCGCTGGTCGCGTCGAGCCTCTCTGCCGCACCGGCGCTGGCGCGCGGCCAGCAGGATCAACGCAACGCCGGCGAGGCCGCAGCGACGACGTCGGGATGCAGCTCCTACGAACGCGCACCCGACGGATCATGGCGCCAGATTCCCTGCCTTTCGAGCGGACCGGCCGCCGCGATTACGCGGAGCTCATCGAGCCGAAGCTCAGAAGCCAGCAACTGATCACGGCGCCTTCAAGACAACGGCGCGGTCTCGGTCGTCCTGGCCCTTACGCTTCAATCCCGTCGTTGCTGATGACCGGAGCAATCCGGCATCGGCAGCGAACAGCATGGCATCTGCTCGGACTTAACGCCCGAACAGTCCGGTGATCGTCTTCTTCGCCAGGGTGTGGAAGTTGAGATCGAAGCCGACCAGCGCCGGCATCGCGGTGGCGCCGGCGTTCGGCAGCTTTTCGACGTCCACCGCGAATACCGTGATCTGATAGCGGTGCGGCTTGTCGCCCGGCGGCGGGCACGGGCCGCCGTAACCGGGCACGCCGAAATCCGTCAAGCCCTGGATCGTGCCTTCGGGCATCAAACCCTTCGCGATATCGCCCGCGCCCTTCGGCAGCGATGTCGTCGTGGCCGGAATGTTGAACACCACCCAATGCCACCAGCCGCTGCCGGTCGGCGCATCGGGATCGTACATCGTCACCGCGAAGCTCTTGGTGCCGGCGGGCGCGTCGCTCCAGCTCAGCGCCGGCGAGACGTTGGCGCCGGTGCAGCCGAAGCTGTTGAACAATTGCTCGTGGGCGATCGTTGCGCCTTCGGCGATGTCGGGACTGGTGAGCTTCATGGCCTGCACTCCTGCCGCATGCGGGCGCGCACGCCGGCTGGCGCGCAGCGCACGTCATCGGGTCGCTGATGTCGTGGTCCCCGCCGGGCGGCGAGGCGACGCGATGCTAGCAAGCCGAAACGGGCGACGGAAGCTCATGCGCGGCTCGAGGCCGGCGACAAATCCGCCGATTAATCCGGCTTAGTAGCCGGCGCCTTGCGGGACGCCCTCAGCAGCAGCGGAAAACCGGAGAAGAAGGTGTTGGAATTGATCAGCAGCGGAATCCCGAGCCATTCCGACACGGTCCGCGGACCGCTGCGGAGCTCCTCGCGCCGCGCCTGAGGCGGGGCCGGCCGCGCCGGTGATGCCGCTGGCGCCGACTTGACCGCCTGCGCCGCAGGATCGGGGGCCGGCTGGGCTTCAGTCTTCGCCGGCTGCGCGGGGGCCGGCGCCGCAGAGCCCGCCGTGCTCGTCGCACCTGCCTCTTTGCCGCCGTGCCGTTCGAGAATGCCGCTGGCCACGAGCGCCGACCCGAACGGCGGCTCGACCCGAACCACGGCCCCGCCGCCGCTCGGACCGCGGCGATCGGGCACCTCGACCAGTTCGACCTGGTTGAAGCCGCGCTGCTTGAGTTCGGCGACTGCGGCCTTGGCCTGTGTGGCGCTGTCGAAGGTACGGGTGATCTGCGTCATGTCTGGCATGCCTCGGAGGGTTGCTCGTCGGCGTGCAAACGACCTGAAGCGCAGGATCGTTCCTTTCGGGCCGGCACGGCGTCCCGAGTGGAGAGCCGCCGGACGGCTAAGCGCAGACGTCCGGCATGCAGCAGCCGCCGCAGCCACCCTTGCCGTCGCACATCGGAGCCTCCGGCCCGCCCTTGGCGGGCTTGGCGATCAGCGACAATTGCTGCTCGAGGCTGGTGCTCTCGCAGGACGGGCACACCGCGGATTCACCGGAGAACAGCAGCGTCTCGAACTGGTGACCGCATTTGTTGCAGACGAAGCCGTAAATCGGCATGACGGACCTTCCGAAGCTGACTGGGAACCACTTGCGCCTAGCAAACAACCGGCGCGGCCTGCAACGCGTCGGATCAAATCGAAGCCAAGGAGCGACGCGATGGATCAGGGCGAGGCCTGCGTGGTGATGGTGACGGCGCCGAACAAGGAGGAAGCGGAACGCGTGGCAGTCGCAACACTCGAAGCCCGGCTCGCCGCCTGCGTCCAAATCCAGGCCATCACCAGCCATTATTGGTGGGACGGCAAGATCACCAGCGACGCCGAGCAACTGCTGCTGTTCAAGACCCTGCCGACGAAGTTCGCCGCCTTGCGCGACCTGATCACCTCGCTGCACTCCTACGATACCCCGGAGATCATCCAGCTCCCGGTCACCGCCGGCGCGGAGAAGTATCTCGGCTGGATCAGGCGCGAGACCGGCGCGTAGGGCTCACCCGCAGCCACACCGGCGGTTCGCCGCCCGCGGCCAGCGCAGCGCGAATGGTGCGAGCAGGTACGCGCGACGGCCAGCGCAGCAGATGACTACGGCAGTGCGTGCAGTCTGTCGCGCCGAATCCATCGATCGGCACCGGAAGAAATCCAAGCCGTTCCACCAGTTCGCATTCATTGCCGAGCGTGACGGCCCAGGCGCCTTTGACCTCGCCGGCCGTGGTCAATTGATCGACATGCCAACGGATCGATTTGTCCTTGCGAAAATGCCGCGCCAGCCGGGCCTGCAGTCCACCCGGACCATAGGCCGAACCGCAATACAGATAACGCCCAGGCCGAAGCCGCGCCGACAGGCCGCCGCCGACGAGCCGCACCGTGAGCGGCGCCGCGACTGCGATCGCCACCACATAGGCGCCGGGGCCAGCCGGACAGGCGGGGAGCGACACACTGGTCATCGGGTCTTTGTG
>NZ_QTKI01000018.1:0-25756 GCF_010820945.1 Rhodopseudomonas sp. BR0C11 | reverse complement strand
GCGCCGGTGGTGCCGTCGGGAAACACCGCGCGGGCGATCGCGAGGTGACCGCGCAGCACGCGGGTGAAGCGGTCGCGCATCTCCGCGGTCGGTTCGCCGACCGCGATGGTGCGGGTGACGTCGGTCGTGCCGTCCTGATACTGCGCGCCGCTATCGATCAGTAAGAGGTCGCCGGGCTGGATGCGGCGGTTGCTCTTGCGGGTGACGCGATAATGCACGATCGCGCCGTTCGGTCCGGTGCCGGAGATGGTCGGGAACGACACGTCCTTGAGCGCGCCGGTGTCGCGGCGGAAGGTCTCCAGCGCTTCGACCGCATCGATCTCGGTCAGCGTGCCCTTCGGCGCTTCGGCATCGATGAAGGCGAGGAAGCGCGCCAGCGCCACCGCGTCGCGGCGATGCGCGGCGCGGGTGCCGTCGATCTCGGCCTGGTTCTTCACCGCCTTGAGCAGCGCGACCGGATCGGCGCCGCGCAGCGGCTTGCCGCCGGCCTCCTTGATCAGCCGGGTCAGCGCATCGGCCGCGGTGGCGCTGTCGAGCGCGATGGTGGCGCCGGTCTTGGCCAGCTCGCGCAGCATCGGCGCCAGCTCTGCCGGCTCGGCGACCTCGGCGGTCTGTTCGAGATGGTCGCGCACGCTGTTCGACAGCTTGCGGCCGTCGATGAAGATGGTGGGGCGGCCGTCCTTCGGCAGCAGCGCGTAGGACAGCGGCAGCGGCGTGTGCGAGACGTCTGCGCCGCGGATGTTGAAGGTCCAGGCGACCGCGTGGGAATCCGACAGCACCAGCGCATCGGCCTTCAGCCGGGCCAGCTCCTCGTTGATGCGGCCGAGCTTGCTGGCCTCGCTCTCGCCGGCGAATTCCACGCCGTGGACGGTGACCGGCCCGAGCGGCGGCGCGGGACGTTCGCTCCACACCGCGTCGACCGGATTGCCGTCGACCGCGACCAGCTCGGCGCCGGCTTTGGCGCAGGCGGCCTGCATCCGTTCGACTGCCGAAGAAGTGTGCAGCCACGGATCAAATCCGAGGCGATCACCGGCTTTCAGATGCGTCTCCAGCCAGCGCTCCGGCGGCGGTTCGACCAGCGACTCGATGCCCCACGCATTGCCGTCGACCTGCTTGGCGGCCTGCAAGGTGTAGCGGCCGTCGACGAACAACGCGGCCTGATCGATCAGCACATACGCCAGACCCGCCGATCCGGTGAAGCCGGTGAGCCAGGCCAGCCGCTCGTCGGACGGCGGCACATATTCGTTTTGTTGCTGATCGGCGCGGGGAATCGCAAATCCGGTGAGCTTGCGCCGCAGCAGCTCTTCGCGAAACGCCGACAGCCGCGCGGTGAGTGCGACTCCGCTCTCGGGCTCCTCGAAGCTCTGGAAATGCGACTCGAACATAGCGGTCTGCTCCCTCGACACGTTGCGCACGGCTCACGCGATATGCATAAAGTCCAGCTTATGGCACGAGTTATGCTTGATTTATCGAGCCCGCAAGAGACGGGCGAGAGCTCCGCAGTGCCAGCTGCACCACGCTCTGACAACGCGTCCGGGACAATCCCGGGAGTGTCTCAACTCAACGACGAGGTGATACACCATGCCTGCTTTTACGTTTGAGAAGATTTCCCCGCCGGTCCGCCCGGGTGGTACGCCTCCGAACGTCGAGCCCGAGCAGCCGCAGCCGCGTGGTGTGATCGTGCGCATTCTGGACCGCTTCGTCCAGTCGGCGGTCAGGCGCACCGACCCGAACGGCGACGCCCACAGCCGCTTCCCCGACAAGCCCGCGCACTGAGCGTTCGCTCAGCAGCGCTCCCCGTCAGAACGTCTTCACCAGCAGCAGGCTGCTCCAGCCTTCGATCACCAGCTGCCTCAGCAGCACGCAGCCGCGCGCCCGATACGCCGCGATCACGCTCTGCGCCTGCGGCTGCAGCAGCCCCGACAGGATCAACAGGGCGCCCGGCGCCAGGTACTCGCTCATCGGCTGGGCCAGCGCCCGCAGCGGGTTGGCGAGGATGTTCGCCAGCACCAGATCGAACGGCGCATGGGCGGCGAACACCGGCGAGGCGAAACCGGTTGCCCATTCGGCCTGAACCAGATTGCCGACGCCATTGAGCCGCGCATTCTCGCGCGCGACCGCGACCGACTGCTTGTCGATGTCGGTGGCGAGCACGGTGTGGCGCAGTGCCTTGGCGGCGGCGATCGCCAGCACGCCGGTGCCGGTGCCGAGGTCGAGCACGCGCTGCGGCGGGCCGGCGCGCAACACCAGATCGAGCAGGGTCAGGCAGCCGCGGGTGGTGCCATGATGGCCGGTGCCGAACGCGAGCGCCGCTTCGATCTCGATGCCGAGCTTGTTGGCCGGGACGCGGTCGCGGTCGTGGCTGCCATGGACGACGAAGCGGCCAGCCGGGACCGGCACCAGCCCTTCCAGGCTCGCTGCGACCCAATCCTTGGCGGCGACGGTTTCGAGGCTGATCGCCTGCGCGGCCTCGGGGCCGGCGGCCTGCGCCACCAGCTCGCGGATATGGTCGAGGTTCGGCTGCTCGCCGAAATGCAGCGCCACTTCCCAGCTGCGGTCCGGCCGCTCGAACGCTGCGATCGCCATCTCGGCCTCGTCGAAGCACTCGCCGAGCAGGTCGGTGACGCGGCGGGCGGTGGTCTCGTCGCCAAGCACGAAGCTGGCGCGGACAGTGGGGGCGGGATCAGTCATGGCAGGTCCGAAGGTTGGCAGCGAAAGGGCGCGGCTGAAGTGATCTCTCAACAGATCGTCCACCGCTTCTGCGCCGGAAACGCACAGCTTGTCCATGACTTATGCACAGGGTTGAATCCGCAAGATTCACAGTTCTCCACAGCCTTCGCGCAGCTTGTCGACAGATTCGTGCACAGCGTGACGAACGCATTCCAAGCCTCTGCGCGCAGAACAGAAAAAGACTCGGAAGTTCTGTTACGCACACGCTTCCTGGGGAGTTGTCCGCGCCCGCGGACACCGGTCGCGAATAGATGCGCGGAACCAGTTCCGTGCCGGCTGCGTTTCAAGTTTTGGTTGCGAGAGTCCTATTGTCGCCTTGTTCTTTGGCCAATGGGTTCGCGCGCTTGGCCGCAGCTCCAATGACGGCGCCGCCAGCGACGATCCCCGACAACGACATGAGGTTTGATGAGCAAGGCCAACGAAGTTCTGTGCGCGAGCGCCATCCGGCGCGGAAAACTGTCTACGATGGTGGTCGTTTCAGCCTTGCTCGCAACCGTTGGCACGCCCGCGGCTTTCGCCGAGGGGCAGGGCGGCGTGACGCCGGTCGCTTTTCCGGCTGGGCAGACCGCCATTCCGGCGGGCGTCGACTGCGTCACGGTGCGCTACTACGTCAGCGAACATGGCCGGGCCAAGTCGATCGCCTGGGCGCTCAAGAACGGCTACAGCTGGGCGCAGATCGCCGAAGCCAAGCGCTGCCTGCGCGGCTGAAAAACGCCCCCAGCGGCCTGTTCATCTACAAGTTTTCCACAGCTTATCCACAGGCTTATCCCCAGCCTTACCCACGGCTTGCGAACAAGCTGCGGTGGTCGTTGAGGATCGCCGCGGCCGCATTATGGCCGGGGGCGCCGGTGACGCCGCCGCCGGGGTGGGCGCCGCTGCCGCAGTGATAGAGACCCTTCAGCGGGCCGCGATAGTCGGCGTGGCCCAATAGCGGGCGCGCCGAGAACAACTGGTTCAGGCTGAGCGCGCCGTGGAAGATGTCGCCGCCGAGCAGGCCGAACTCGCGTTCGAGGTCGAGCGGCGACAGGATCTGGCGGCCGAGCACGCTGGCGGCAAAGCCAGGAGCGTAGCGGTCGACGGTGGCGATCATCAGGTCGGCGACCTCGTCGCGGTGGTCGTCCCAGGAGGCGCCGTCCGGCAGTTCGGGAGCGACGTGCTGACAGAACAGGCTGGCGGCGTGCTGGCCCTTCGGCGCCAGGCTATCGTCGAGCGTCGACGGGATCAGCATCTCGACCACCGGCTCGCGGCTCCAGCCATGGGCGCGGGCGTCCTGATAGGCGCGGTCCATGTAGGGCAGGCTCGGCGCGATGATGATGCCGGCGGTGAGGTGGTCGCCGTCGCCGGGCAGCGCGGAGAACGACGGCAGCTGCGACAGCGCGACATTCATCCGGAACGTGCCTGAACCGGTCTTCCAGTGCTGCATCCGTCGGCGGACATCGTCGGGCAGGGCATCCTGCGGCAGCAGGCGGGTGTACAGCAGCTTCGGATTGACGTTGGACGCCACAAACCGCGCCCGCACGCTGCGGCCGTCGTCCAGGCTGACGCCGACCACGCGATCCTTCTCGACCAGAACCTCACGCACCCCAGCGGAAGTCTCGATCTCGGCGCCGGCGGCGCGGGCGGCCGCGGCCATCGCCTGGCTGATCGCGCCCATGCCGCCGAGCGCGTGACCCCAGACGCCCTTCTTGCCGTTCACCTCGCCGAACGCGTGATGCAGCATCACATAGGCCGAGCCGGCCGCATACGGACTGGCGTAGTTGCCGACGATGGCGTCGAAGCCGAACAGCGCCTTGACCAAATCATGCTCGAAGCGGGCGTCGAGCATTTCGCCGGCCGAGCAGGTGAACAGATCGAGCAGCAGGCGTTGCTGCTCCATGGTGAGAGCCCGCAGCCGGTTGGCGGTTCCGAGCGCGTTCAGGCTCTCTCGGATCGCCGGCAAGCCGAACTGCGCCACCAGATTGGGCGGGGCCCGCAGCACAAAGTGCCGCAGCACATCGGCGATGATTTCGAGCTCGGCCGCGAACCCGCCGAACGCTGCGGCATCATGCGGGCTGAGCCGCGCCAGCGAGGCGGCGGTGAAGTTGTTGCCGGTGAGCAGATATTGGCCGTCCGGCGCGGGCAGGAAGTTCTGCGCCTTGCGCTCGACGATTCTGAGCCCGTGCTCGTGCAGCTTGAGGTCGGCGATCACTTTCGGATTGAGCAGGCTGACCGTGTAGGCCGCGACCGAGTTGCGGAAGCCGGGATGAAACTCCTGCGTCACCGCGGCGCCGCCGACCACGCTGCGGCGCTCCACCACCTTCACCTTCAATCCCGCGCGCGCCAGATAGGCCGCGCAAGTGAGGCCGTTGTGACCGGCACCGATGATCAGGACGTCGGGATCGGACATCGGAAATTTCCCGGACCGGTTGTGACAAACGCGTTCGCGGCTGGTTTTGCCATTGTTCACAGAGCGACGCTAGGATGCGGCGCGTCACGGGCCTGCCGGAATCCATCGCCATGGCCGACGATGTCCAGCGTCCGCCGCGGCGGACCGCAGCAGGAGACGCCATGACCGAACCGACCCTCGCCGCGAGCCAGGCCAGCCCGGCGCGCAACCGGCAGATACTGATCGTTTATACCACCGCGATCTTCGTCAGCGCGCTGCTGCTGTTTTCGGTGCAGCCGCTGTTCACCAAAATGGTGTTGCCCCGGCTCGGTGGCTCGCCGGCGGTGTGGTCGGTGGCGATGGTGTTCTTCCAGTCGCTGCTGCTGGCCGGCTACGCCTATGCGCACGGGCTGAGCCGGTTTGCCGACCGCCGGGTGCCGGTCGTGGTGCATCTGTTGGTCCTGGTCGGCGCGCTGCTGACGCTGCCGCTGGCGATCGCCGGCGGATGGGGCACGCCGCCCGCGAGCGGCTATGAGCTGTGGCTGCTCGGCCTGTTCGCGGTGTCGATCGGCCTGCCGTTCTTCGCGCTCGCCGCCAACAATCCGCTGCTGCAGGCGTGGTTCGTCCGCACCGGCCATCCCGACGGCCGCGATCCCTACTTCCTCTATGCGGCGTCCAACATCGGCAGCTTCCTGGCGCTATTGTCCTATCCGGTGCTGCTCGAGCCGCTGCTGACGCTGCGGCTGCAGAACCTGATGTGGACCGCCGGCTACGGCGTGCTGATCCTGCTGATCGCCGCCTGCGGCGTGCTGCTGCTGCGCGCGCCGGCCAGCGCTGCGGGCGAATTGACCGCCGACGATCAGGATGTCCCGGCGCCATCATGGCTGACGGTGGGGCGCTGGGTGTTTCTCGCCGCAGTGCCGTCCGGGTTGCTGATCGCCGTTACTGCGCACATCTCGACCGACGTCGCTGCCGCGCCGCTGCTGTGGGTGCTGCCGCTGTCGCTGTATCTGCTCACCTGGGTGCTGGTGTTTCAGTCGCGGCCGCTGCTGCCGCACAAATGGATGCTGGCGCTGCAGCCGATCGCGATCGCGGTGACCGTGGTGTTGCTGGCCTATTCGGCGTCCGAGCACAATCTGCTGCTGACGCTCGGCGGACACCTGGTGTGCTTCTTCATCATCGCGATGGCTTGCCATGGCGAGCTGGCGCGGACCCGGCCGCCGGCGCGATATCTCACCGGCTTCTACGTGGCGCTGTCGTTTGGCGGCATGGTCGGCGGCCTGTTCGCCGGGCTGCTGGCGCCGTACACGTTCTCCTGGATCGCCGAATACCCGATCCTGCTGGCGCTGGCAGTGCTGTGCCGGCCGCAGACGCCGGAATGGCGGCCGCAATGGTCAGCGGCGATCTGGCTGCTGATCGCCGCGCTGGCGGTGGTGCTGATCACCTCCGCGTTCACCACCGGCAAGCTGCACGAATGGTTCGCCACCAACCGCGTGCTGGTGATCGGCGATGTCGTCGGGCTCGGGGTGGTCCTCGCGGTGGCGCTGCGCGCAGCCCCAGCCAAGCTGCTCGCCACCGTCGTGCTCGCCTTGGTGTTGATCCGGCTGTATCCGGCCGACGAGGGGCGGATCGAAACGGTGCGCAGCTTCTTCGGCGTGCACAAGATCCAGGTGACGGCGGACGGCCGCTTCCATGTGCTGTTGCACGGCACCACCATCCACGGCGCCGAACGCGTGCTGAAAGACGACGGCACGCCGGTCACCGGGCGGCCCGAGCCGATCTCGTACTACCACAAGGACGGCGGCATCGGGCAGGCGATCACCGCGCTCCGTGAGCGCAAGGGCGGCCCGATCCGCGTTGCCGTGATCGGGCTCGGCTCCGGCACGCTGACCTGCGCGGCGGCACCGGACGAGCATTGGCGGTTCTTCGAGATCGATCAGTCGATGATCGATACGGCGCGCGATCCGAAATATTTCAGCTTCGTCAGCAAATGCGCGCCCGATCTGCAGCCCGTGGTCGGCGACGCGCGGCTGACCTTCGCGCACGAGCCGGACGGCGCCTACGACCTGATCATCGTCGATGCCTATTCGTCGGACGCGATCCCGATCCATCTCGCCACTCGCGAGGCGATGGCGATTTACAAGGCTAAGCTGGCGCCACAGGGCGCCGTGCTGATGCACGTCTCCAACCGCCATCTCGAACTGGCGAGTGTGGCCGTCGGCATCGCCGATGCCAACGGGCTGAAGAGCTGGGTTGCGTCGCAGGATGCAGGGCGCGACGCCGAATACATCTTCGCCACCTCGGTGGTGATCTCGGCCCGCGAGGCGGCGGATATCGGCTGGCTCGCCGCCAATGACGACTGGACCCTGACTGCGCCGCGCGACGGCGACCGGGTGTGGACCGACGACTACTCCAACGTGCTCGGCGCGGTGTGGCGCCGGCTGCGCGACGGCGAGGATTAGAGCGCTTCTTCGATTGATTGAAGCGAACTTGGCCTTTCCAAGCGCACTAAAAGCCCTCATCCTGAGGAGCCCGGCAAAGCCGGGCGTCTCGAAGGATGAGGAGCCGCAGGGCTTGCGGCACATGGTTCGAGACGGCGCTTCGCGCCTCCTCACCATGAGGTTCTGCAAGCTGCGACCGCTAGGAAGTGCGGTCCTGATTCCGTCGAAATCAGAAATGCTCTAGGAAGCTCGGTCCTGATTCTGTCAAAAGCAGAGATGCTCTTGGCAAGGCCTCCTGGCGAAGAGACGCGCCGCGCCGTCTCGAACCATTGGCCGCGCGACATGCAACCGCTCATCCCGTCGAGACGTCCGGCTCTGCCGGGCTCCTCGGGACGAGGCGTCAGTCAATGTGGGAAAGCCATCTTGGCGATGGCGAGCGGCAGGCCGTCGCTGGCCTAGAACACCGCGATCGGCTGCGCCGCGTAGCTCGGGCGGATTTCGGCCTGCGGCTGCACGGCCCGCAGCACCGCCTTGGCGATGCCCCGGCCGCGATCGTCGATCCCGGTCCACTGCGCATGGCGGCCGCGGGAATCCACCTCGAGCAATTTCACGCCCTGAGGTACGTCCTGGCCGTCGCGCACGACGCCGCGCAGGATGCCGTCGCACGGCGCCCGCACCGGAACGCCGCCGAGGTGACCGATCGGATAGCCGTTGAAGACACGGCTGCCGATCTCGACCGCGGTTCGCCATCGACCGCTGGCCTGAGAATATTGGAACCGCTCGGCTCCGACGCCGCCGAGCGGGCTGGCGACGCCGTCGGCCGCATCGGTCCAGCCGGAGCCGACGATCAGGCCGCTGCGGCCGGGACGGGTTTCGATGGCAACGTCGCAGTTCACCGCGGTCGAGAAGCCGGGCCCGAGGCCGGCGCTGACGCGTGCGAGCCCGCGCAGATCCGGCGTGACCCGGTGCTTCTGCATCCGCGCATCGATCAGCACGTCGACCATGCTGATCGGCAGCAGGTCCGGCAACGCCAGCCAGGTCACCAGCACGTTGTCGGAGCGGCGCAGCGCCTTGAAGATCTGGGTGGCGTGATCGACCCGCTCACCACGCACGCCTTCGACCGTGACTTCGTCGCCGTACAGCGCGTCGTGAAACGCCATCTTGCGGCGGATCACCGGCGGAAACGGATCGTGCGACATCACCACACAGCAGCCGGCGCGGTGCAGATGCACGGCGACGGCGGAGGCGATCTCATTAGTCCCGAGCACGACTGCGAAGCCGCCGGCGCTGAGTTGGAGAGGCTGCGTCATCACCACCACGCTGTGTTCAGTGTCCGAAGCCTGTTTAAGCAAGAGCCGGACCAGACCGAGCGGGCGCTGTTAGTGGTAATGGGTGGCGGGTTTTGATGTCGGAAAGCCAACGTTGTGTCGGGTTGTGCGGCGCGAGCGGTGTCGCTGTGATGACATCGGCTGGCAACTAGGTGTGGTTTGTCGGCCTAAATCGAATGTCGTAGCGGTTGGCCCGGTTCATGCAAGTTCACTTGCAACGAAACCGATGGAGACCGTCCCGTGCACCCTGAACCACTGCACGCAGAGCGGCCCGAACCCGCGCCCTCTTCGCCCCCTGCCGGGCGCCCCGCAGAGATGCCTCCTGGTATGCCGGCCGGAATGCCGTCGGCCACAGGTGGTGCCTGTCCGTTTCACAATGATCAGCGCGAGGCGCGCGTAGGCAAGCAAAAGACGCTGGTCCTGACCGGCGCGTCGCGCGGTATCGGCCATGCTACCGGCAAGCTGTTCTCCGACGCCGGCTGGCGCATCATTACCTGCTCGCGGCAGCCGTTCGCCGACGACCGCTGTCCGTGGGCGACTGGCCTCGAGAACCACGTCGCGGTCGAACTCGCCGACCATCGCGCAGTCCCCCGGGCGATCGACGAGCTGAAAGAGAAGCTCGGCGGCGGCCCATTGAACGCCCTGATCAACAATGCGGCGATCTCCCCCAAAAGCGCCGAAGGCGAGCGGCTGACGTCGCTGAATACGCCGGTCGGGACGTGGATGAGTGTATTCCACGTCAACCTGCTGGCGCCGGTGATGCTGGCGCAGGGGCTGTTCGACGAACTGCGCGCCGGGCAGGGCTCGATCGTCAACGTCACCTCAATCGTCGGCTCGCGCGTGCATCCGTTCGCCGGCAGCGCCTATGCCACCTCGAAAGCGGCGCTGACCTGCCTGACCCGTGAGATGGCGCATGATTACGCGCCCTACGGCATCCGGGTGAACGCGATCGCGCCGGGTGAGATCAAGACCGACATCCTGTCGCCCGAAACCGAGGCGATGCTGGCGCCGACGATTCCGATGCGGCGGATCGGGACGCCGGATGAGGTCGCCAAGGTGATGTTCTTCCTGTGCTCGGATGCAGCCAGCTACGTCACCGGTGAAGAAATTCACATCAATGGCGGTCAGCACGTCTGAGTGTCGGGTTCAGGCGAATAGTTCGCAATTAGTTGCGGTTGACTAGCAATCACACACGGCAGCCTGCTGGCTGCCGCTCTTTTGGTCGGTCAGTTTTGCGCTGCGTCAATGCGGTAACGGCGGCGGACTGGTGCTAGAGTAGTAATCAGTTGATTATCAGCATTTTTAGCAGTGGTAATGAACTAAGCAGAGCTAGCCATAACTTCCGCAGCGATGCAGCCAAGATGAGCACGACATCTGGTTGGAATTCATCCACAATCTCGCAATGCTCCGGATCTGACGGGGGAAGGCTCGGGAGCGATGGAGACGAGCTATGGCTCAGCGCGAAATCCGCCTTGTCGAAAACGAGTACCCGTCGCCGTCGATGACCCATCCTCCGATACCGCTGAGTGATATAGCGCTCACCGGCATTTTCGAGATCTCGAAAATCCTCACCTCACCGGCGCGGCTGGAGATCACGCTCGCCAACGTCGTCAACCTCCTGCAGTCGTTCCTGCAGATGCGCAACGGCGTGGTGTCGCTGCTGGCGGATGACGGCATCCCGGATATTACCGTCGGCGTCGGCTGGAACGAGGGCAGCGACAACCGCTATCGCGCCCGGCTGCCTCAGAAGGCGATCGACCAGATCGTCGCCACCGCGGTGCCGTTGGTCGCCGATAATGTCTCTGCCCATCCGATGTTTACCGCCGCCGATGCGATGGCGCTCGGCGCTACTGACGAGACCCGGGTGTCGTTCATCGGCGTGCCGATCCGGATCGATTCGCGGGTGGTGGGGACGCTGAGCATCGACCGCGTCCGTGACGGCCGTTCGCATTTCCGGATGGACGCGGACGTGCGCTTCCTCACCATGGTGGCCAATCTGATCGGCCAGACCGTGAAGCTGCACCGCGTCGTCACCCGCGACCGCGAGCGGCTGATGGCGGAGAGCCATCGGTTGCAGAAGGAACTGTCCGAGCTGAAGCCGGAGCGCGAGCGCAAGCGGGTCAAGGTCGACGGCATCGTCGGCGAGAGCCCGGCGATCCGCAAACTGCTGGCCAAGGTCAGCATCATCGCCAAGTCGCAGTCGCCCGTGCTGCTGCGCGGCGAGTCCGGCACCGGCAAGGAGCTGATCGCGAAGGCGATTCACGAGCTGTCGGCGCGCGCCAACGGCCCGTTCATCAAGATCAACTGCGCGGCGCTGCCGGAATCGGTGCTGGAGTCCGAGCTGTTCGGGCATGAGAAGGGCGCGTTCACCGGCGCGATCGCCTCGCGCAAGGGGCGGTTCGAGCTCGCCGACAAGGGCACCCTGTTCCTCGACGAGATCGGTGAGATCTCCGCGTCGTTCCAGGCCAAGCTGCTGCGCGTCTTGCAGGAGCAGGAGTTTGAGCGGGTCGGCGGCAACCAGACCATCAAGGTCAATGTCCGTATCGTCGCCGCCACCAACCGCAATCTGGAAGAGGCGGTGGCGCGCAAGGAGTTTCGCGCCGACCTGTACTACCGCATCAACGTGGTGCCGATGATCCTGCCGCCGCTGCGCGATAGGCCCAGCGACATCCCGCTGCTAGCGACCGAATTCCTAAAGAACTTTAACAAGGAGAACGGCCGCGAGCTGGCCTTCGAGTCGCACGCGCTGGATCTGCTGAAGGCCTGCTCGTTCCCCGGCAACGTGCGCGAGCTGGAGAACTGCGTGCGCCGCACCGCCACCCTGGCGATGGGGCCGGAAATCCGCGACAGCGATTTCGCCTGCCACCAGGACGAATGCCTGTCGGCGATCCTGTGGAAGGGCCACGCCGAACCGGCGCCCGAGCGTCCGCGCCCGGAAATTCCGCTCCAGGTCCTGCCACGCAAGGCGCCGGTGGAAATCGTGCATCCGCGCGAGCCGGTCGCATCAGCAGATGATTTTGCGCCGGCGCCGGTCCGTTCGGAGATCCCCTCCGACGAATCGAACATGTCGGAGCGCGAGCGGCTGATCAACGCCATGGAGCGAGCCGGGTGGGTGCAGGCGAAGGCCGCGCGCATTCTCGGCCTCACGCCGCGCCAGATCGGCTACGCGCTGAAGAAGCACAACATCGAGCTCAAGCACTTCTGACGCGCCTGCCGCGCGCCCATCCGCCCAACACGCGCGACGCTCCTCAGCGTCGCGCGTTCGGCTGCCCGTATACACTTCAACGCGGATCTCTGTCGTGTGAGACGGGGCTCAATGACGGGTCAGAGCACCTGTCAGACTTGCGACAAGTGTCGGGGGCCCTACACCGGCGCGGGCCCTCTGAGGCGACAAATAGTTCTTTAAAATCAATCATCACGCATCTGGCACGCGGCTTGAAAGACAACTGGTCAGCAGCACTCTGCGAACCAGGAGCCGACCATGGCCTACAAGATTGTTACCTCCCAGTGCACCGTCTGCGGTGCGTGTGAATTCGAATGCCCGAACGCCGCGATCAGCATGAAGCGCGGCACCTATGTGATCGACGCGACCAAGTGCACCGAGTGCGAAGGTCAGTTCGACAAGCCGCAGTGCGTCTCGGTCTGCCCGGTCGAGAACACCTGCGTGCCGGCCTGACGCGTGATCTTGCAAGACGGCCGACGCCTTGACCGTCGGACGCCGTCTTCAACGGATCGCCGCGCCCGCGGATCGAAATTGATCTTCGCCGGCTCGGTTGCAGCACCATTACCCACCGTCAAGCCGCCTGTCGTGCGGCGATCGAACGAGGCCCGGATATGAGCAAGCTGCTGCAACTGCACGATTTCAGCGCGCTGGGAACGACGTCGTTCGACGAGATGCGCAAGAGCGCAGCGCAATCGGGCTGCAGCAGCAAGGGCGGCGCCGGCAAGACCAGCTGCGGCTCGGCCGCAGGTCCCAGCGATCTGCCGCCGGAGGTTTGGGAGAAGGTGAAGAACCATCCCTGCTACAGCGAGCAGGCGCACCATCATTTCGCCCGCATGCACGTCGCGGTCGCGCCCGCGTGCAACATCCAGTGTAATTACTGCAATCGCAAATACGATTGCGCCAACGAATCCCGCCCCGGCGTGGTCAGCGAAAAGCTGACCCCGGAGCAGGCCGCGCGCAAGGTCGTCGCAGTGGCCTCGACCATCCCGCAGATGACTGTGCTCGGCATCGCCGGCCCGGGCGATGCGCTCGCCAATCCGGCCAAGACCTTCAAGACCTTCGAGTTGGTCACTGAAACCGCACCCGACATCAAGCTGTGCCTGTCGACCAACGGCCTGATGCTGCCCGACTACGTCGAGCAGATCGCCGCCATGAAGGTCGATCACGTCACCATCACCATCAATATGGTCGATCCCGAAGTCGGCGCGAAGATCTATCCGTGGATCTTCTACAATCACCGCCGCTACACCGGCGTCGAGGCTTCGAAGATCCTTAGCGAACGGCAGTTGCTCGGCCTGGAGATGCTGGTCGCGCGCGGCATCCTGGTGAAGGTCAACTCGGTGATGATCCCGGGGATCAACGACGAGCATCTGATCGAGGTCAACAAGGCGGTGAAGTCGCGCGGCGCCTTCCTGCACAACATCATGCCGCTGATCTCCGAAGCTGAGCACGGCACTGCGTTCGGCCTGTCCGGCCAGCGCGGCCCGACCGCGCAGGAGCTCAAGGCGCTGCAGGATGCTTGCGAAGGCGAGATGAACATGATGCGGCACTGCCGGCAGTGCCGTGCCGACGCCGTCGGCCTGCTCGGCGAGGACCGTAGCGCCGAATTCACCACCGAAAAGGTGATGGCGATGGACGTCGAATATGATCTCGCCGCGCGCCAGGCCTACCAGGCCAAGGTCGAGGCCGAGCGCGACGCGATCGCGGTCGCCAAGCAGCGCGAGCTGGACAAGCTTGCCGACGAGACCGCGACCATCAAGATTCAGGTGGCGATCGCCACCAAGGGAGGCGGCGTCATCAACGAGCATTTCGGCCATGCTCACGAATTCCAGATCTACGAAGTGTCGACTGCCGGTGCGAAGTTCGTCGGTCACCGCCGTGTCGATCTGTATTGTGAAGGCGGCTACGCCAGCGAAACCGGCATCGAGCCGATCCTCAAGGCGCTGAACGACTGCACGGCCGTGCTGGTTGCCAAGATCGGCATGTGTCCGAAGGATTCGCTCGCGGGTGCCGGCATCGAGGCGGTCGAGACGTATGCGTTCGAATACATCGAGCAGTCGGTGATCGCGTACTTCAAGGAGTACCTCGAACGCGTCGGCAAGTCGGAGATCCGACACGTCGCGCGCGGCGATGCCACGATCCGCCAGGGCGCCTTCACCGAGGCTTAGGGCGAGCGCAGCGAAGGGGAACGGCCATGGCCTACAAGATCGTCGCCTCGCAATGCACCGGCTGCTCGGCCTGCGAGCCGCAGTGCCCGAATGTGGCGATCTTCGAGAAGGGCGGCACCTTCGCGATCGATCCTTCGAAGTGCTCGGAGTGCATCGGCCACTACGACGAGCCGCAATGTGTCGCGGTGTGCCCGGTCGACGGCACCTGCGTGATCGACAATTCCGTCCCGCGCTACCAGGCAGCATGAGGCGATTCCGATGGACATGAGCTTCACCCCCTCGGCCGAAAAATTCATCCGGCGCATGCTGCGGTTCAGCGGCGGCACCGGCGGCTTCCGCCTGGTGGTCAGCGCCGGCGGCTGCTCCGGCCTGTCAGCGCAGTTCGATATCGCCGGCGCGCCGCACACCGGCGACGCGGTGGTCGATCGCGGCGACTACAAGCTGTTTCTGCCGGAATCGAGCTTGAAGCTGCTCGAAGGCGTGGTGATCGATTTCATGGAGACGCCGACCTCCAGCGGCTTCATGTTCCACGACCCGAAAGGATCGAACTGTCAGTGCGCCAGCGACAGCGGGTCCAAGCCGACCGCCGGTCTGCACCAGTTGCGGGAGCTGTGAGCCATGCCCGACCTGATGCACAGCGAACTGACGATGTCCGGTCCGGAGCAGTCGTTGCTGGCTGGGGCGCTGCTCGGCGCCGGTCTGCCGGCAGATGCACATCGGCATCTCGAGCTGGCGGGGCGTGACTATCAGAGCGAGGCGCTGGCTGAGCAGCACCTGCGCGAAGCTCATCTGCTAGCGCCTGACCATGCCGCAGTGCTGATCGGGCTGTACCGGTTCTATTTCTATAAGGGCCGCCTCGGCGAGGCACTTGAAGTGGCGCAGGCCTGCCTGTGCAAGGCGGCGCGCGACAACGGCCTCGCCTCCGACTGGCGCAAGGTGCGCCGCGGCGATGCCGAGTTCTCCAGCTATTCGGCGGTGCTGCCGCGGTTCTATCTGTTTGCGTTGAAGGCCTACGCCTATTTGCAGATGCGGCTCGGCCAGCTCGACGAAGGTCATGCGGCGGTCGAAAAGCTGCTCGAACTCGATCCGACCGACAAGGTCGGCGCTGCCGTGCTGCTCGATGTGTGGCGGCGGATAGGGCAGGACGATGACGACTGACATCGACGAAGCCCGTGATTGGCAGGGCAATGAGGTTGATTGTGCGTCGTGCCCGCATCACGAGCTGCTGTCCGCCGGGCTGTGCGAATTGAAGAAGGCGTGTGTCCAGGATCGCTATGCGCGGCGGCTGGAGCGGTTCTTCCAGCAGAACCGCGCGCTCGCTGACTCCTATCTCGACCATCCGTATTTCGAGACGCGCGCGGTTGCGGCCGGCTATGCTACGGTGTTCCTGCTGCCGAAGCTGCTGCAGGATCCCGACGAGACGGTGCGGTGGAGCGCGGCACGCCGGCTGCCGAAGCGCTATCTGCTCGGCCTGCGCAGCGACCCGCATCGCGAAGTGCGGATCCGCGTCGCCTCGGTGCTGAGCGACGACGAGCTGCGCCCGATGGCGAGCGACGAGGATTATTATGTCCGCCAGATCGTGGCGCGGCGGGCATCGCCCGGCCTGCTGCCGCTGTTGGTGCTCGATCCCGATCCCGGCGTGCGCCGCGAAGTGGCTCGGCGGATCGGCCCGGAATGGCTGGCCCAGATCGCGATGGATAAGGACGGCGAAGTCCGTCTCGAAGCCGCAAAGCGAATGACGCCCGGCCGGCTGCTGGCGATGCTCGGCGATGCCGATTGGCGGGTTCGCTACGAAGTCGCCAGCCGCGTCGACGCCTACGAACTGGCGCCGCTGCTCGACGATCCCGATCCGCTGGTGCGCGAGCTGGCGCGCAGCCGCAGCGGCTTCACCGAACCTGCACAGCTCAAACCCGCAACGGAGCCCTCGCCATGAACATCGCGCGTGACAGCGACATCGTCGAGCTCGATGGCCCGCCGGAGTTTGAATACGGCCAGAAGGTCCGGGCGCGGCTCAACATCCGCAACGACGGCACCTTTCCCGGCAAGGAGATCGGCGAGGTGCTGGTGAAGAAGGGCGACGAGGGCTACGTCGTCTCGATCGGCACCTTCCTGCAGCAGTTCTACATCTACGGCGTCGACTTCGTGGCGCAGGGCCGCATCGTCGGCATGAAGCGGCGGGAGTTGGTCGCGGTCGAAGCTTTTCAGGCCGAAACGCAGGAGGCAGTGTGATGACGCCGGAGCCGCGATACCAATGGGGCCAGCGCGTCCGCGCCGAGATCGACCTGTTCAATGACGGCAGCTTTCCGGACCAGCCGGAGGACGCGCTGCTGGTGAAGAGCGGCGACGCCGGCGAGATCGTCCGGATCGGCCTGCACACCGAAACCAATCGGCCAGTTTATCTCGTCGAATTCGCCGAACACCGGGTGATCGGCTGTCTCGAAGACGAAATCACCCCACTCTGACCTGTCGCCGCGGCGGCCAAGCAAAGGACCACCCTCGATGAAAGTGATGATCCGGAAGACCGCGACCGGTCACTCCGCCTATGTCGCCAAGAAGGACCTCGAAGAGCCGATCGTCGAGATGGAGAATCCCGCGCTTTGGGGCGGCAAGGTTACGCTTGCCAATGGCTGGCAGCTCGAACTGCCGGTGATGGCGGCGGACACGCCACTGCCGATCACCGTCGAAGCCCGCAAGCTCTGACCATGGCGCTGTCGCCCGACGATCTCGCCCGGCTCGACGCGCTGCTCGGAGGCGACGCGGCCGAGGCCGGTGCGCTGAAGACGGTGCGGCAGGAGCTTTCCGGCCTGTCGCTGACGCAGTGTGACGCGTCCGACATCTATGCGGAGCAGCCGTTCCGCGACTATCCGCGGTTCAGCGTCTATCTGGTCGACGGATCGAACCATTGCTGGACCATCACGACCGACGCGGCGCGCGCGACCGGTCTGGTGGTGGTCCATCACAAGGCCGCAAGAGCGATCTAACAGGGAGCAGGATCATGCCGGTACAAGCACTCGACGACATCGCCGCAGGCTTGTTGCGCGGCGAGGTGATCCCGTATCTCGGCTCTGCCTGCGTGGCGCTCGGCGAGTCGAGCAGCGTGCCGACCTCGCCGGCCGAGCTGGTGGCGCGGCTGACCGCGAAGACCACGGTGCCGCACAAGGTCCGCACCAATCTCACCGGCGCCGCGCAGTACATCGAGAACTTCAAGCACCGCAAAACCCTGACGACGATGATGGCCGAGGCGTTCCGGACCTCGCCGCAGCCGAACGAGCTGCATCGGATGCTGGCGTCGCTGCCCGAGCTGCCGCTGCTGGTCCACGCCTGGTATGACGACCTGCCACAGAAGGCGTTCGCCAATCGCCAGAATTGGGGCATGGCACAGGGCGTCAGCCAGAGCGAACATCACGGCCATTGGGTGAATTACTACAGGCCCGACGGCAGCGAGATTGCCGAGCCCGCACCCGGCATCGTGACCGAAGACGAGATGCCGCTGTATGCGCCGGTCCCAGACGAGGCGCTCGGCTGGACGACGATGCTGTATCAGCCGATCGGCTCGGTCGCGCCGGCCGCCAATTTTCTGGTGTCCGACAGCGACTATGTCGAAGTCCTGACCGAGATCGACATTCAGACGCCGATCCCGCTGACGGTGCAGCAGCTGCGCAAAGACAGGAACTTCCTGTTCCTCGGCTGCCGGTTCGATACCCAGCTCGACCGCGCCTTCGCCCGCCAGATCATGAAGCGCTCCTCTGCCCAGCATTGGGCCGTGTTGCCGGATACGCCCACCCGCAACGAAGAGCGCTTCCTCGAGGAACAGTCCATCACCCGGATTGATTGGCCGCTGACGAAGTTCGTCGCCACGCTCGGCGAACTGCTGCAGAGCCAAGCGCTGACGGCGTAGGCGCTTCCTCGTCTCTTCCCACTCTCAATGAACGTCCTGACCGGGCTTGTCCCGCCTGCGCCGAAGCTGCTTCGGCGCGGCGGCGGCTCGGCCATCTCCGTTCTTGCTCCAGGCCCTGCCGTACCCGTGAATGCCCGGCACAAGGCTGGGCACGACGATACGTGCACTCGCCCTCGTCATGGTGACGAGCTTGGTCCTGCTTCCATACAACGGGCCCTGGATCGCCTCGCTTCCCTCGCGATGACGCAGCGAGCCGTTCTCGAGTTGCGACAGAGTCTCGCTTAGCTCGCCCGGCCGGTATCAGTTTGTTTCGTTTCTAACAGCCGTCCCCTGGGATGTCGTCCGCTCGGCGGCGATGTCGGATTCTAAACATCTACGTACATTCTGCCCGGACATTCTACATCTCCGCGAAAACACACACTTTTTCGTCTCCGGCGAAGCTTGGCACGCTCGTTGCAAAACAGGGATCAGCAAGGCGAGGGATGGTTGGCCGAGCAGTTACTGCAAAGGGCAACGTCCGCATCTGAGCCGTGCGACGGTTTTGAACGGAAGAAGGCTGCGCCTCGGCGCAAATCGATCAAGCGGCATTAGGTCAACGGAGAGAAAACATGGCACTTCGGCAAATCGCATTCTACGGCAAGGGCGGCATCGGCAAGTCGACCACCTCGCAGAACACCCTCGCGGCGCTGGTCGAGATGGGTCAGAAGATCCTGATCGTCGGCTGCGACCCCAAGGCGGACTCCACCCGTCTGATCCTCAACACCAAGATGCAGGACACGGTGCTGAGCCTCGCCGCGGAAGCGGGTTCGGTGGAAGACCTCGAACTCGAAGACGTGATGAAGATCGGCTACAAGGGCATCAAGTGCACCGAAGCCGGTGGCCCGGAGCCGGGCGTCGGCTGCGCCGGCCGCGGCGTTATCACCGCGATCAACTTCCTCGAAGAAAACGGCGCCTATGAAGACGTCGACTACGTCTCCTACGACGTGCTCGGCGACGTGGTGTGCGGCGGCTTCGCGATGCCGATCCGTGAAAACAAGGCGCAGGAAATCTACATCGTCATGTCCGGCGAGATGATGGCGCTGTATGCCGCCAACAACATCTCCAAGGGCATTCTGAAGTACGCCTCGTCGGGCGGCGTCCGCCTCGGCGGCCTGATCTGCAACGAGCGCCAGACCGACCGCGAGCTCGACCTCGCCGAAGCGTTGGCCAAGAAGCTGAACTCGAAGCTGATCCACTTCGTGCCGCGCGACAATATCGTGCAGCACGCCGAGCTGCGCCGCCAGACCGTGATCCAGTACGCGCCCGACAGCCAGCAGGCCAAGGAATATCGCGCCCTGGCCAACAAGGTCCACGCCAACTGCGGCAACGGCACCATCCCGACCCCGATCACCATGGAAGAGCTGGAAGAGATGCTGCTCGACTTCGGCATCATGAAGACCGAGGAGCAGCAGCTCGCCGAGCTCGCCGCCAAGGAAGCCGCCAAGGCGGCCGCGTCCGCCTGATCGCATCAGCCAGGCCGGTCGCCTAGCGCGACCGGCCGCCATCCCGGCGGCCCCAGACACGAGGAACAACGATGAGCACCGCAGTCGCAGAATCCCCCGCGGACATCAAGGAACGTAACAAGAAGCTGATCGGCGAAGTCCTGGAGGCCTATCCGGACAAGTCGGCCAAGCGTCGCGCCAAGCATCTCAACACGTACGACGCCGAGAAGGCGGAGTGCTCGGTCAAGTCCAACATCAAGTCGATCCCGGGCGTGATGACGATCCGCGGTTGCGCCTACGCCGGCTCGAAGGGCGTGGTGTGGGGCCCGATCAAGGACATGGTCCACATCAGCCACGGCCCGGTCGGCTGCGGCCAGTATTCGTGGGGCTCGCGCCGCAACTATTACAAGGGCACCACCGGCGTCGACACTTTCGGCACGATGCAGTTCACCTCCGACTTCCAGGAGAAGGACATCGTTTTCGGCGGTGACAAGAAGCTCGGCAAGATCATCGACGAGATCCAGGAGCTGTTCCCGCTCTCCAAGGGCATCTCGGTGCAGTCGGAGTGCCCGATCGGTCTGATCGGCGACGACATCGAGGCGGTCTCCAAGGCCAAGTCGAAGCAGTATGACGGCAAGCCGATCATCCCGGTGCGTTGCGAAGGCTTCCGCGGCGTGTCGCAGTCGCTCGGCCACCACATCGCCAACGACGTGATCCGTGACTGGGTGTTCGACAAGGCCGCCGAGAAGAATGCCGGCTTCCAGTCGACCCCCTACGACGTCGCGATCATCGGCGACTACAACATCGGCGGCGACGCCTGGGCCTCGCGCATCCTGCTCGAGGAAATGGGTCTCCGCGTGATCGCGCAGTGGTCCGGCGACGGCACCATCGCCGAGCTGGAGAACACCCCGAAGGCGAAGCTGAACATCCTGCACTGCTACCGCTCGATGAATTACATCACGCGGCACATGGAAGAGAAGTTCGGTATTCCGTGGGTTGAATACAACTTCTTCGGCCCGTCCAAGATCGAAGCGAGCTTGCGCGAGATCGCCGCGAAGTTCGACGACAAGATCAAGGAAGGCGCCGAGCGCGTCATCGCCAAGTACAAGCCGAAGATGGATGCGGTGATCGCCAAATATCGCCCCCGCCTCGAAGGCAAGAAGGTGATGCTCTATGTCGGCGGTCTGCGTCCGCGCCACGTCATCGGCGCCTACGAAGATCTCGGCATGGAAGTGGTCGGTACCGGCTACGAGTTCGCCCATAACGACGACTATCAGCGCACCACCCATTACGTGAAGGACGGCACGCTGATCTACGACGACGTCACTGGCTACGAATTCGAGAAGTTCGTCGAGAAGGTGCAGCCCGACCTGGTCGGCTCCGGCGTCAAGGAAAAGTACATCTTCCAGAAGATGGGCGTTCCGTTCCGCCAGATGCATTCCTGGGACTATTCGGGCCCGTATCACGGCTACGACGGGTTCGGCATCTTCGCCCGCGACATGGACATCGCCATCAATGCCCCGGTCTGGAAACTGACCAAGGCACCCTGGAGCTGAGCTGAACCTTCACACCGGGCTTCCGGCGCCAGCCGCCGGAAGCGCCGCGACACCGAATTCTTGGGAAAGACATCACCATGACCGAGACCGCAGAGAAGATCCGCGATCACTTCGACCTCTTCCGTGAGCCCCAGTACGAAGAGTTGATGGAGAACAAGCGGAAGAATTTCGAGAATTATGTTGGCGAAGCCGAGGTCGCGCGCGTCTCGGACTGGACCAAGACCAAGGAATATCAGGACAAGAACTTCGCCCGCGAAGCGCTTGTCATCAACCCGGCCAAGGCCTGCCAGCCGCTCGGCGCGGTGTTCGCGGCGGTCGGCTTCGAAAAGACGCTGCCGTTCGTGCATGGCTCGCAGGGCTGCGTCGCTTACTATCGCAGCCACTTCACCCGGCACTTCAAGGAGCCGACCTCCTGCGTGTCGTCGTCGATGACTGAAGACGCCGCGGTGTTCGGCGGCCTCAACAACATGATCGACGGTCTGGCCAACGCCTATGCGCTGTACAAGCCGAAGATGATCGCGGTCTCGACCACCTGCATGGCGGAAGTCATCGGTGACGACCTCAACGCGTTCATCAAGAATGCCAAGGAGAAGGGCTCGGTCCCGACGGACTTCGACGTCACCTACGCCCACACCCCGGCGTTCGTCGGCAGCCACATCACCGGCTACGACAACCCCATGAAGGGCGTGGTCGAGCACTTCTGGGACGGTAAGTCCGGCACCGCGCCGAAGCTCGAGCGCAAGCCCAACGAGTCGATCAACTTCCTCGGCGGCTTCGACGGCTACACCGTCGGTAACCTCCGCGAAATCAAGCGCCTCTTCGACACGATGGGCGTCGAATACACCATCTTCGGCGACAACAGCGACGTCTGGGACACCCCGGCCGACGGCGAGTTCCGGATGTACGACGGCGGCACCACGCTGGAGCAGGCCGCCAACGCCGTCCACGCCAAGGCGACGATTTCGATGCAGGAGTTCTGCACCGAAAAGACGCTGGCGACGATCGCCGACCACGGCCAGGAGGTCGTGGCGTTCAATCACCCGGTCGGCATCAGCGGCACCGATCGCTTCCTGCAGGCGGTGTCGCGGATCACCGGCAAGGCGATCCCCGAAGCGCTGACCAAGGAGCGCGGCCGGCTGGTCGACGCCATCGCCGACTCGGCCGCCCACATCCACGGCAAGAAGTTCGCCATCTATGGCGATCCGGACCTGTGCTACGGCCTCGCCGAATTCATCCTCGAACTCGGCGGCGAACCGACCCACATCCTCGCCACCAACGGCAACAAGACGTGGGAAGCCAAGGTGCAGGCGCTGCTTGACTCATCGCCGTTCGGCGCTGGCTGCAAGGTCTACGCCGGCAAGGATCTCTGGCACCTGCGCTCGCTGCTGTTCACTGAACCGGTCGACTTCATGATCGGCAACACCTACGGCAAGTATCTCGAGCGCGACACCGGCACGCCGCTGATCCGCATCGGCTTCCCGATCTTCGATCGCCATCACCATCACCGCGCGCCGGTGTGGGGCTATCAGGGTTCGATGAACGTCCTGGTCAAGATCCTCGACAAGATCTTCGACGAAATGGACAAGTCGACCAACGCCGCCGGCAAGACCGACATCAGCTTCGACATCATCCGCTGATGCCGCAGCTTCGGAGAACCTGATTACAGGAGTGCCGCATGAGCCGCCTCGCAGACAAGATTCAAGACGTCTTCAACGAGCCCGGCTGTGCGGCCAATCAGGCCAAGTCCGACAAGCAACGCAAGAAGGGCTGCAGCAAACCGCTGCAGCCGGGAGGCGCAGCCGGTGGCTGCGCCTTCGACGGCGCCAAGATCGCGCTGCAGCCGATCGTCGACGTCGCGCACCTGGTGCACGGCCCGATCGCCTGTGAAGGCTCGTCCTGGGATAACCGCGGCACCAAGTCGTCCGGCTCGAAGCTGTATCGCACCAGCTTCACCACCGACATGGGCGAGAACGACGTCATTTTCGGCGGCGAGAAGCGGCTGTTCCGGTCGATCAAGGAAATCATCGAGAAGTACGATCCGCCCGCAGTCTTCGTGTATCAGACCTGTGTGCCGGCGATGATGGGTGACGATATCGTCGCCGTCTGCAAGGTGGCGGCCGAGAAGTTCGGCAAGCCCTGCGTCCCGATCATCTCGCCCGGCTTTGTCGGGCCGAAGAATCTCGGCAACAAGCTCGCCGGCGAGGCGATGCTGGACTACGTGATCGGCACCCAGGAGCCGGAATTCACGACCCCTTACGACATCAACATCATCGGCGAATACAACGTCGCGGGCGAGCTGTGGCAGGTGAAGCCGCTGCTCGACGAGCTCGGCATCCGTATTCTGTCGTGCCTGTCGGGCGATGCGCGCTATCACGAGGTGGCGCAGTCGCACCGCGCCCGGGCCGCCATGATGGTGTGCTCGACAGCGATGATCAACGTCGCGCGCAAGATGGAAGAGCGCTACGGCATCCCGTACTTCGAAGGCTCGTTCTACGGCATCAGCGACACTTCCGAATCTCTGCGCCAGATCGCCCGTCTGTTGATCCAGCGCGGCGCTGGCGCCGAGCTGATGGACCGTGTCGAAGCGCTGATCGCGCGCGAAGAGGCGAAGGCCTGGGCGGCAATCAAGGCCTACACCCCGCACCTCGAAGGCAAGAAGGTGCTGCTGATCACCGGCGGTGTGAAGTCGTGGTCGGTGGTGGCGGCGCTGCAGGAAGCCGGACTGACGATCGTCGGCACCAGCGTCAAGAAGTCGACCAAGGAAGACAAGCTGCGGCTCAAGGAGATGAGCCCGGACGTCCACCAGATCGACGATCTGCGCCCGCGCGAAATGTACAAGATGCTGAAAGAGGCGCAGGCCGACATCATGCTGTCGGGCGGCCGCTCGCAGTTCGTCGCCTTGAAGGCGCGGATGCCCTGGATGGATATCAACCAGGAGCGGACCTACGCGTATTGCGGCTATGTCGGCATTGTCGAGATGGTTCGGCAGATCGACAAGTCGCTGTCCAATCCGATCTGGGCTCAGGTGCGCAGCGCCCCGCCGTGGGACGAGGTGACCTGGGAAGAGCGCGCCGATGCCGCTAACGCCGCCGACGATCGCCAGCGCGCGATCTTCGGGCGTTCGGCTCGGGTGGCGTAAGGGGGCTGCGATGGCACAGATCGTCACCTCGACCAAGTCTTGCACCGTCAATCCGCTGCGGATGAGCCAGCCGCTCGGCGCCGCGCTTGCCTTCATGGGGCTGCGCAACTGCATGCCGCTGCTGCACGGCTCCCAGGGCTGCACCTCGTTCGGTCTGGTGCTGTTCGTTCGCCACTTCCGCGAGTCGATTCCGCTGCAGACCACGGCGATGAGCGAAGTCGCAACCGTGCTCGGCGGCTTCGAGAACGTCGAGGAGGCGATCGTCAACATCGTCGGCCGCACCAAGCCCGACGTGATCGGGATCTGCACCACCGGCGTCACCGAGATCAAAGGCGATGATCTCGACGGCTACATCAAGATGGTGCGAGCCAATCATCCGGAACTGGCAAACGTCGCGCTGGTGCCGGTGTCGACCCCGGACTTCAAGGGCGCGTTCGAAGACGGTTTCGCCGCTACCGTGACGCGGATCGTCGAGAGCCTGGTCGAGGCGCCGGCTGAGGGCATCGCGCCGGATGCCGACAGGGTCAACGTGTTGGCCGGCAGCCATCTGACGCCGGGCGACATCGATGAGCTGCGCGACATCATCGAAGCGTTCGGCCTGACACCGACCTTCCTGCCGGATATTTCCGGTTCGCTCGACGGCCATCTGCCGGACGACTTCACCCCGACCACGCATGGTGGTGTTTCGGTCGCCGAAGTCGCTGCGATGGGCGGCGCCGCCTATACGCTGGCGTTCGGCGAGCAGATGCGCAAAGCCGCGGTCGCGCTCGAAACCAAGGCCGGCGTGCCGTTCACGCTGCTGGCGCGGGTCACCGGGCTTGCCGCCGCCGATGAGCTGATGGCGACGCTGGCTAAGATCAGTGGCCGCCCGGTGCCGCCGAAATATCGCCGCCAGCGCAGCCAGCTGGTCGACGCCATGCTCGACGGCCACTTCTACTTCGGCGGCAAGAGCGTCGCGATCGGCGCCGAGCCCGACATGCTGCTGAATATCGGCGGCTTCCTCGCCGACATGGGCTGCACCGTCAGTGCTGCGGTCACGACCACGACCTCGCCGATCCTGGCCCAGGTGCCGAGCGACGAGGTGCTGATCGGCGACCTCGAAGATCTCGAACGCCGAGCCGAAGATTGCGACCTCTTGGTCACGCACTCGCACGGTCGCCAGGCCGCCGAGCGACTGGGCGTGCCGCTGTTCCGGATGGGGCTGCCGATGTTCGATCGGCTCGGTGCCGCGCATCAGGTTGTGGTCGGCTATCGCGGTACCCGCGATCTGATCTTCGCGATCGGCAATGTGTTCATCGCCAACATCAAGGAGCCGGACGTGAACAGCTGGCGGAGTGCCTCTGCTCGCCCGGATCAGACCGATGCGCCGGCTACGGCTCATTAGCAACGACGGCAGTCGAGCGGAGCACAGCGCCGATGCACAACTC
>NZ_QTKI01000179.1:0-9104 GCF_010820945.1 Rhodopseudomonas sp. BR0C11 | reverse complement strand
CGGCACCACCGCGAACTCCGGATGGGCAGCGGTGAAGGCCTGGATCTGGCAGGTATTTTCGGGCGCCAGCACCGAACAGGTGACATAGGCGATCCGCCCGCCCGGCTTCACCAGGCGCGCGGCGCGCGCCAGCACCTCGGCCTGGTCCTTGAGCCGGATCTCCAGCGCGCCGGGGCGCATCCGCCATTTGGCGTCGGGGTTGCGGCGCCAGGTGCCGGTGCCGCTGCACGGCGCGTCGACCAGCACCAGATCGGCGCTGCCCTTGATGTCGGCCAGCGGATCGGCGTCGCCCTTCGGCGCCCTCACCTCGGCGTTGTGGACGCCGGCGCGCGACAGCCGCTCGTGGATCGGAGCGAGCTGGCGCTTGTCGGCGTCGGTGGCGATCAGCCGGCCCTTGCCCTGCATCATCGCAGCCAGCGCCAGGGTCTTGCCGCCGGCCCCGGCACACAGGTCGATCACCTGCTCGCCGGGTTTGGCGGCGGAAAACAGCGCGGCAAGCTGCGAGCCCTCGTCCTGGACCTCGACCGCGCCCTTGATGAAATCCGGTTCGGCCTGGACGCCGGGATTGCGGGCATCGGCCGGTAGTTCGATCCGCAGCCCCCACGGCGACCAAGGCGCTGGCTTGGCGCGCAGATGCGCCAGCGAGGCCAGCACCTTGTCGCGCGAGGCTTTCAGGGTGTTGACGCGCAGGTCGAGCGGCGCCCGGCTGGCCATCGCCGCCGCTTCGGCGACGCGGGCCTCGCCGAACATCTCGGCGAGCGCGCCGTCGAGCCATTCCGGATAGTCGCCGGCGATATGCGGCGGCGCGCCGTCCAGCGTCCGCGTCGACAGCGCGGCGTGTTCGGCATCGCTCAGCGGCTCCGGCGCGAACCGGCTACCGTCGCACAGCGCCGCGATCGCCTCCGCCGTCATGCCGCGCTCCAGCTTCAGCATGCCCAGCACCCGCGCCCGGGCGGTATCGGAATCCATGATGAACGCGCTCGACGCCCGTCGGCGCAACACGTCCCACACCAGCCCGGCGATCGCCGATCGGTCGCCGGAGCCAGCGTAGCGATGCGCGGTCCCCCATTCCTTCAGCGCCTTGGCCGCGGGAATGCGCTGGCTGTCGATGGTGGCAATCAGGTCGATGGCTGCGGACAGCCGTGCGGCGGGGGTCATGCGGAGCTTTCAATCAGGGTCAGGGCGCGCAACGCGCCGAGCGGCGTCACAACAGGACGATACGCTCAAGGGCGGTATCGGTCCGACGCTTTCAGGCTCCCGCTATAGCCGCCGCCCCCGCCGATGACAATCGAACCACCGCAACGCAGAGTCCCGGCCATGCCGGGGCTCCGCTGCGGCGCCTGCGATCAGGCCCGCTCCGGCCCGACACGGACCAGCTGCTTACCGAAATTGGCGCCCTTGAGCAGGCCCATGAACGCCTCCGGTGCGTTTTGCAGCCCGTCGGTGACGTGCTCGCGATACTTGACCTTGCCATCCCGCACCCAGCCGGCCATCTCGCGCAGAAACTCCTGACGCCGGCCGGCGAAATCGCTGACGATGAAGCCGCGGATGGTGAGCCGCTTGGTCAGCACGTGGCGCATCAAGGCGGTCGCCCATTTCGGCGTCGGCGGGGTTTCGAACGCATTGTACTGCGCGATCAGTCCACACACCGGCATGCGGGCGAAGGCGTTGAACAGCGGAAACACCGCTTCGAACACTTCGCCGCCGACGTTCTCGAAGTACACGTCGATGCCGTTCGGACACGCCGCCTTCAGCTTCGCGGCGAGATCGGGATCACGGTGATCGAGGCAGTCGTCGAAGCCGAGCTCCTGCTTGACGTAGTCGCACTTATCCTTGCCGCCGGCGATGCCGATCGCGCGTGCGCCCTTCACCTTGGCGATCTGGCCCACGGCAGAGCCGACCGCGCCCGAGGCCGCCGCGACCACGACAGTCTCGCCTTCCTTCGGCTGGCCGATGTCGAGCAGCCCGGTGTAGGCGGTCATCCCCGGCATGCCGAGCACCCCGACCGCGGTCGAGATCGGGCCAAGCGACGGATCGATCTTGCGCAGCGGCTTGGCATCGGCGACCGCATGCGTCGCCCAGCCCGAATGCGCCAGCACGATGTCACCCTTGGCAAAGGCCGGGCTCTTGCTATCGATCACTTCGCAGACCGTGCCGCCCTCCATCACGCCCCCAACCGGCACCGGCTGCGCGTAGGACGGACCATCACTCATGCGGCCGCGCATGTAAGGATCGAGCGACAGCCAGATCGTGCGCAGCAGTACCTGCCCCTCGCCAGACGCAGGAACGTCGAACTCTTCGAGGCGGAAATTCTGCGGCGTCGGCTCGCCGACCGGACGCGACGCGAGCACGATACGCTGACCCTTGGACATTTCGTTTCCTTTTTTGATGTTCGTTGTCGTCAGGGCCGCGACTGTAAGCGACCCCACCGCATTCGCCAACTGGGCAGCCGTGCAGGCAGCCTTCATCGTCATTCCGGGGCGCTCGCGTCAGCGAGCGAACCCGGAATCTCGCGTGTCGGAGCACCGCAGAGACTGCAACAATCTCCAGATTCCGGGGTCACGCGCGCCCCGGAATGACTGTGAAGAGGTCGTTATTACGGTGGAGGGGTCGTTACTTAAGCCAGCCGCCTCACACCCCGCCCGGATAGTTCGGGCTCTCGCGGGTGATCGTGACGTCGTGGACGTGGCTTTCGCGCAGGCCCGCGCCGGTGATGCGGACGAACTCGGCCTTGGTGTGGAATTCGCCAAGGTCCTTGGCGCCGACATAGCCCATCGCAGCGCGCAGGCCGCCGGCGAGCTGATGCACGACGTTGCCGACCGGGCCCTTGTACGGCACCTGCCCCTCGATGCCTTCCGGCACCAGCTTCAGCGTGTCCTTGATGTCCTGCTGGAAGTAACGGTCGGCCGAACCGCGCGCCATCGCGCCAACCGAGCCCATGCCGCGATACGCCTTGTAGGAGCGGCCCTGCCACAGGAACACTTCACCGGGAGTCTCGTCGGTGCCTGCGAGCAGCGAGCCGACCATGGCGATGTCCGCGCCAGCGGCGAGCGCCTTGGCGAGGTCGCCCGAGTACTTGATGCCGCCGTCGGCGATCACCGGCACGTCCGCCTTCTTGCAGGCCTGTACCGCATCCATGATCGCGGTGAGCTGCGGCACGCCGACGCCGGCGACGATGCGGGTGGTGCAGATCGAACCCGGGCCGATGCCGACCTTCACGGCGTCGGCGCCGGAGTCGATCAGCGCCTGGGCGCCGTCGCGGGTGGCGATATTGCCGGCGATCACCTGAACCTCGTTGGAGATCCGCTTGATGCGGGTGACAGCGTCGAGCACGCGGGCCGAATGGCCGTGCGCGGTGTCAACGACAACAACGTCAACGCCGGCTTCGATCAGCCGCTCGGTGCGCTCATAACCACCCTCGCCGACCGTGGTGGCGGCGGCGACGCGAAGGCGACCCTGCGCGTCTTTGCTGGCGAGAGGATGCGCGACCGCCTTCTCCATATCCTTGACGGTGATCAGGCCGACACAGCGATACTGATCATCGACCACCAGCAACTTCTCGATGCGATGCTGATGCAGCAGCTTCTTGGCCTCGCCCTGGCTGACGCCCTCGCGCACGGTGACGAGGTTTTCGTGCGTCATCAGCTCCGAGACCTTCTGCGCCGGATCGGTGGCGAAGCGCACGTCGCGATTGGTGAGGATGCCGACGAGCTTGCCGGGGCCGTGGCCCTGCGCGCCGGTGACCACCGGAATGCCGGAGAAGCCGTACTGATTCATCAGCGCCAGCGCATCCGCCAGCTTGGCATCCGGGCTAATGGTGAGCGGGTTCACCACCATGCCGGATTCGAACTTCTTGACCTGACGGACCTGCGCAGCCTGCCCTTCGGGATCGAAGTTGCGATGGATCACGCCGAGGCCGCCGGCCTGCGCCATCGCGATCGCCATCCGCGCTTCGGTGACGGTGTCCATCGCCGAGGCGATGATCGGAATGTTCAGCGGGATCGCACGGGTGATGCGCGAACGGATGTCGACCTCGGACGGCAGCACGTCCGACAGGCCCGGCTTCAGCAGCACGTCGTCGAAGGTGAGAGCTTCGATAAATTGCGGGGATGCGCTCACTGACGCCATGGCCAACTCCGTTCAGCGGCGCCGAAGGCCGCGCTCGATTTTGCGGGGACGGGAGGCACGTTCGGCGCCACTGGGGGCGGCGCCGTCGAATCGAGCCCGTCGGTAGGGTTGGCGGTGGTCGATAGCATGGGGATATGACGAATCAAAGGGGCAAGGCTGACAGCCCCGCCCCGCTCCCCAAGCATCCCTCAACAAGCCATGCTGGCCGGAAATCACCGCGATTCCAGGGATTTCGCGGCGGCATCGGCGGCCACGACAACACCAGCCGCCTTGGCCGGGCACCAAAAAGCTCGGTCGTCGGATGTTTTTTGGACGAATCCCGCCGCAGATCACCTCTGCATGAAGGCCCCGGTCAGCGCCGGTAGGCCGGCGGCAGACCATGTTCGCGGATCGCCTCGACGACCTCGCGGTGCATCCGCTTTTCGCGCTCCATCCGCACGGCAATCAGCGCGTGCAGCGACGGAATCACCAGCAGCGGATGGAAGATCAGTCCGAGCACGACGCACACCACCAGCAGCACGAGGTTGAACACCGCCGACAGCGGCTGGCCGTTGAACAACAAGCCGAGCGGCGGCAGGAACGCAGCGAGCAGATAGATCATCGGCCAGTCTCCGTCGCGGAACCGATCGAGGCGCCGCTCATCTTCATCACCGCAAGCACATCCGAAAGCGATTTCCGCCATAAGGAAGCTGTGCCGGTCACGGAGGATTTAGGTAACCGCGCAAGCTCCGCAATAGCCGGGGCCGCGACACGGTGCTACAGCCCGGGCGCCCTCCTCTGATCGAAATCTCCGATGAACAAAGATCGAGTTATTCCGCTGATCGTGGCTGCCGCGCTGTTCATGGAGAACATGGACGCGACCGTCATCGCGACTTCGCTGCCGGCGATCGCCGCCGACATCGGCACTTCGCCGCTGACGCTGAAGCTGGCGATCACCTCGTATCTGCTGTCGCTGGCGGTGTTCATTCCGGCGTCGGGCTGGACTGCGGACCGGTTCGGCGCGCGCACGGTGTTCTCGATCGCGATCGCGGTGTTCATGGTCGGCTCGATCGGCTGCGCGCTGTCGAGCTCGATCCATCACTTCGTCATTGCCCGCATCATCCAGGGGATCGGGGGAGCGATGATGACTCCTGTTGGCCGGTTGGTGCTGCTGCGCTCGATCGAAAAGAGCGCGCTGGTCGGGGCGATGGCCTGGGTGACGGTACCGGCGCTGATCGGGCCGGTGATCGGGCCACCGCTCGGCGGCTTCATCACCACCTACTTCTCCTGGCACTGGATCTTCCTGATCAACATCCCGATCGGGCTGATCGGGATCGCGATGGCGCAGCGTTTCATCGATCCTATCCAGGGCGAACGCCCAGAGCGGTTCGATCTGACGGGCCTGGTCCTCGCCGGCATCGGCGTCGCCGGTATCGCCTTCGGCCTGTCGGTCGCCGGCCTCGGCCTGCTGCACTGGAGCGTGGTGGTCGGGCTGATCGGCGTCGGCGCAACCGCGATGACGCTGTACGTGTTCCACGCCCGCAGAGTGCCGGCGCCGGTGCTGGATTTCTCGCTACTGCGCCTGACGACGCTGCGCTCCAGCCTGATCGGCGGCTTTCTGTTTCGGCTCGGCATCGGCGCACTGCCGTTCCTGCTGCCGCTGCTGATGCAGATCGGCTTCGGGCTGTCGCCGTTTCAATCCGGCCTCGTCACCTTCGCCTCCGCGGCCGGCGCGATCGGGATGAAGACGCTGGCGGCGCGGATCATCCGCGCCTTCGGGTTCCGCAACATCATGACGGTGAACGCCGTGGTCAGCTCGGTGTTTCTCGCCGCCTGCGCGCTGTTCGCGCCGGGCACGCCGCTGCTGCTGATCATGATCATCCTGGTGGTCGGCGGCTTCTTCCGATCGCTGCAGTTCACCTCGATCAACACCGTCGCATATGCCGAGGTCGAACAGGCCCAGATGAGCCGCGCCACCACCCTGCTCAGCGTCGGCCAGCAGCTTGCGCTATCGGCGGGTGTCGCAGTCGGCGCGTTCTCGGTGGAAGCGACGATGGCGCTGCGCGGCGTCACCACGCTCGGCGCGGCCGACTTCGCCCCCGCCTTTATCGTGGTGGCGGTACCGGCTGCGCTGTCAGCGCTGTTCTTCTGGCAAATGCCGAGCGATGCCGGCCACGAGATTTCGGGGCGCAAGGCGATCGAGATTTCGAGCAAGAAGGCTGGCGCCAAAGCGGCGACCAAGGCCGCATCCGAACAGACCCAGGACGCCCGCGACCAGCGGTTCGGCTAAATAAGGTTCTGTCGATCAGCCGAAACGGTCGCCACCGGACTGGGCACCGTCGTCCTGGCGGATGGCCAGCCGCAGCACGTCGTTGCAGATCGGGCAGCGATAATGCGGCACATCGAACGATGCGTTGGCGTGCTCGATCTCGATCAGCTCCCGATCAACACCGCAGGCTCTGCACATCGGCGTAGGAATCTCCATTGGTCCCCCCGATTCGCCCGATGGATGCCGCTAAGCCTATGGGAACTACGAGGAAGTGCTCTGTAGAAAGCTACCTTTACCAACAATTAACCAGATGAATTCGCTGGTTTAAAGCGCGACTAAGTTGCACTTTCGTGCAGCAAGATGCCGAACAGACGGCGTCACTCCAGTTCGCCGCTCGCCGTTGCGTCACGCGCCGCACCGCCACGAAAGCCGGTCGCCAGCAGGTAGCGCTCAGACGAGTCTTTGCGGCTCGCCGCCGGCTTGACGTGCTTCACGCTGGCATAGTCGCGCTTCAGCTCGGCCATCAGCGCTGCATCGGCGCCGCTCTGAAACACCTTGGCGAGAAACGCCCCGCCCGGCTTCAACACTTCGGCCGCGAACATCGCCGCGGTCTCGACCAGGCCGACGATGCGGAGCTGGTCGGTCTTGCGATGGCCGGTGGTGTTGGCGGCCATGTCGCTCATCACCAGATCGGCGCCGCCGCCAAGCATTTCGCGCAACCGGTCCGGCGCCGAGGGATCGAGAAAATCGAGCTGCGCGAAGGTGACCCCTGGGACCTCGCCCATCTCCAACAAGTCGATCGCCACCACCTTACCGCGGCCGTCGGCGGCCCCGACCTTCTTGGCCGCAACCTGGCTCCAACCGCCGGGTGCGGCGCCGAGGTCGACCACCGCCATGCCGGGCTTGAGCAGCCGAAACTTGTCGTCGATCTCGGTCAGCTTGTAGGCGGCACGCGAGCGGTAGCCGTCGCGCTTGGCCTGCGCCACGTAAGGGTCATTGAGCTGGCGCTCCAGCCACAGCTTGGACGACAGCTTCATCCGCCCGCCGCTTTTGACGGTGACGCGCATTCGTCCGGTGGTGTCCTTGGCCATGGCTTCGCTTACGATCGAGGGATAAGGCCGCTGCTTACCAGACGGGCCCGGAAAAACCAGTGCGGAACCGGCGCCATCCGGCCGCCATCGCGGATGCGTGCCAGGATGCCGCGGCGTTTCGAAGCTTGCAGCATGATCAAGATCTTGCGGCATGATCAAGATCAAGACATCGATGGCCGCAAAGAATACCTCCCGGAGGTCCAACAGGCTGGGATCATGTCGTTTGCCGCTTTCGCCTCCGCCGTTCTGGCGCTGCTGCTGGCCCCGGGGCCGACCAACACCCTGATCGGCGTCGCCGGGGCGCAGGGCGGGCTCGGCCGCGTCGCGCGGCTGCTGCCGGCCGAGCTGCTCGGCTACCTGACGGCGATCCTGCCCCTCGCCTATCTCGGCGCCGACCTGATGGCGGAGCTGCCGGCCGCAGCTCTGATCGTGAAGGTCCCCGCGGCGGCCTGGGTGATGCTGCTGGCGGTGCGGCTGTGGCACCTGAATCCGTCCGGCGCGACCGGCGCCATCACGGCGCGGCGGGTCTATCTGACGACGTTGCTGAACCCGAAGGCGCTGATCTTCGCCCTGGTGCTGCTGCCTGCGCCGAGCGAACCCGACTTTGCCGCCAGGCTGATGATGTTCTGCCTGATGGTCTTCGCGGTGGCGCTGCTGTGGGGCTTTGCCGGCACCATGACGCAGATCGGCGCTGGCGGCGACGGCCGCCTCAGGCTGACGCAGCGGATCGCGTCGCTATGGCTGGCGCTGGTGTCGCTATCGCTGATCGCCGGCGCGCTCACCACCGTCTGAACCGCCAGCTGCGTCCTCGCGCGAACTACACCGGCCCGAGCACGCCGTCTTCGCGCATCATTTCGACCAGCATGCCCTCGCGTAGACCGCGATCGGCGACGCGCAGCCGCGGCAGCGGGAACGCCGCGCGGACCGCATCGAGGATGGCGCAGCCGGCCAGCACCAGATCAGCCCGCTCATTGCCGATGCAATGGTTATGGGCGCGGTCGTGATAACTCATGCTGCGCAGCTTCTCGACCGTGGCGCTGAGTTCGGCGTCGCTCATCCAGATGCCATCGACCCGCCGCCGGTCGTAGCGGATCAGGTCGAGATACAAACCGGCCAGCGTCGTCACCGTGCCCGAGGTGCCGAGCAGGTGCATCCGGTCGAGATCGCCGCCATGCTGGGCGGCGAATGGCGCAACGTGCTTGGCGACCTCGGCGACCATCGACGTGTAGGTCTCCGGCGTCACCACCTTGCCACCGAACGCTTCGGCCAGCGTGACGACGCCGAGCGGCACCGACATCCAGGCCTGAATTCGCGGCGGAACGTCGGGCCGATCCGGATCGCGGGCAATCCGCACCAACTCGCTGGAGCCGCCGCCGATATCGAACAGGATCGCACCGCGGCCGTTCGGATCGAGTAGCGGCGAGCAGCCGGTCGCGGCGAGCCGCGCTTCGGTTTCGCGGCCGATGATCTCGAGCCGGATGCCGGTGGCGTGCGCGACCCTGTCACAAAACTCGTCGGCATTGCTGGCGGCGCGGCAGGCTTCGGTTGCAATCAGCCGCTGCCGCCTGGCTTTGCGTGCATCGATCTTCTCGCGGCACACCGCAAGAGCCGAGATCGCCCGTCCGATCGCCGCCCCG
>NZ_QTKI01000178.1:0-9139 GCF_010820945.1 Rhodopseudomonas sp. BR0C11 | reverse complement strand
GGTCCTGGCGATGGCATCGACGCTGCGGCGGATGCTTGCCTCCCATGACCTCGACAGCTCGCTCCCGCTGTGGATCTCGGAAGTCGGCGCCGTCGCAACCACCGAACCGAGGTCTGAAGCCGGTCAATCGCGACTGCTGACAAAAGCCTACGTGCTCGCGCTCGCCTCCGGGTTCGAGAAGATCTTCTGGTTCGAGGCGCGAGGGCCGGCCTATCACGATCAGGCCGACCACGGATTGCTTCGCACGGACTTTTCACCGCGGCCCTCATTCGAGGCGCTTACAACCCTGATCCGTCTGCTGGGCGATCGCCCAACCTATCTTGGATGGGTCCGAGCGGACGCTGACGGTCTGGGCTTTGTCTTCGAAGGCCGACAAGGTCTCGTACTGGCCGCTTGGACCACATCGAACAAAACGGTTGAAACGACCTTCCAGTCGCCGGTTTTGGTCACGCGTACCGACGGCTCGGAGGTCACTCTGGATGCCGGCAAGCCCCTCAGCCTGTCGTCCACGCCCCTGTTCGTTTCGAAGTTCCCGGACGCGATCGTGCAGCAGGCGAAGAAAAACCGCGACCTGCCGATCCTGCAAGATGTCGACTATTCAAAGTTGGATACCGTCACGATCTCTCTCGGTGAGACCAATCGCGGCGGCGGTCTCCAGCAGATCAATCCGCAGACCACCAAGGTGTTCGCGGACGAGGGATCGACCTCGCGGCGGCTCGATTTTTCCGTCCCGAACAATGAAGGTCACTACGCCTATTTCGCGGTATCGCCGCAATTCGTTCCGTGGGGCACCCGCCGGCTGCAGATCAGCGCAACGGTCAAACGGCTGCCTGGAAGTCCGAAGGCAGGCTTCAGCTTGGACTATGAATCCCAGAAGGGCTACATCAACGCCTCGTATCGCGAGATACCGAGCGAAACGGACTGGCAGGAATTGACATGGACGATCGATGACGCGAATTTCGTCGGCCAGTGGGGCTGGCACTTCCGAATAAACGCGATTGCCTCGCCCAGCGAATTTCTGGTCAAGGACATTCGCGTGGAAAAACGGCCATGACACGCGCCGCCGATCAGGCCATCATCGGGCGCCGATCGGCTGAAGACTGAACAAGAGCTACGCATGTCTGCTCAACCAGGACTTGTCGATTGCGACTTCACGCTGGCGCTCAACAACAGGACCGGTAAGTTCTTCTTCTGCGGCGATCTCATCGCCGGCTCGAAGGATCTGATCCGGAAGGTGTATTACTGGAGGCTCGGATTAGACCGACTTCCCACCGGGCTGATTGCCCGTATCCTGGGCCGTCTAGCCGTCGTCGAAATCGATCTCCGGGTTCGGCATCCCAGGACACTCACGGCCTTCTTGTCGCGCCGGAACAGGCTGCCGATCGTCTTTACCGATCCAAGAGAAGTCCTCATCCACGATCTGCGCGAAACCGATATCATCCTCTGCCACGACGTCGGCCCCCTGACCCATCCGGCCTTTTACGCCGATGGTGTCGAGCAGATCTACCGGGCTGCGTTCGATCGCATTGCGGAGGCCAAGCCGCATCTTCTGTTCGCCAGTGAAAGCTCGTGCGAGGAATTCAAGCTGCTCTATGGCGACGATTTCCCTTATCTGGGCGTTCTGTATCCGCCGATCAGGTTCGCTTCGGGCTCCTCGGACCAGCAACCGGTGAAGTCTATCCTGGGCAAGTTCTTTCTGTCCGTCGGCAGCCTGGGAACCCGCAAGAACCAGTTGCGCGCGATCGAGGCCTTTGGACGAACTGGCCTCGCCAACAAGGGGTATAGCTATGTGATCTGCGGCGGCCCGGAGCCTGGCGCCGAACACGTCATCGCCGCCGCGGACCGCACCCCTGGCGTCATCATCCCGGGGTACGTCAACGATCCCCAGCTTCTTTGGCTGTACTCCAACGCAGAAGGATTCATCCTCCCAAGTTTACTTGAGGGCTTCGGCTTACCGGCAGCCGAGGCGATCCACTATGGAGTAATACCGCTGCTGAGCCGAGGAGGAGCTCTCCAAGAGGTCGCAGGCCCATCAGCTATCCTCGTCGACCCGTTGGATGTCGACGCGATCGCTCAGGGAATGCATCAGATCTCAGCTATGAGCGAGGACGAGAAGGCGCAGCGCTTGGATCAGATGCGAACGAGTATTGCGAGATTTTCAACAGAGAACGCCCTACGGGTCTGGCGATCCGTTCTGTCCCAGGCCGCATCGCTTCACCAGCATGCGGATGCAAGCCCCTCCACATCGCTATAGCGACTGCAGCGCAACGTCAGGCAGACATTTTCGCTAACAGATGAGTGTCTGTGAGAGCAGCCCGCGGCGAAAGAGATTCCCGGCTTCAGCACAGGCTGGTAGGCTGAAATCATGCTTGTCGAGAACCTTGCTCATTTCAGCGCCGATACTCGTTTCGAGGCCGACCTCGTCATTATCGGAGGCGGCCCAGCAGGCCTCACCGTAGCACGTGAGTTGCGAGGTGCTCCGCTACGCGTCCTGATCGTCGAGAGCGGACTGCTTGAAGAGGCCCCTCAAGCAACCGAGCTCTCGACGCTGGAGAGCATCGGCGAGCCGAACGCCCCTCACCAGATTCAGAAGAGGATTGCTTTTCACGGCGCCAATTGCCGCTCCTGGACTCAGGACCAGCAACCTTATGGTGTCCGCTGTCGAGCGCTCGGAGGCTCGACACATGCTTGGGCAGGAAAGTCGGCCGCTTTCGATGGCATAGATTTTCAGGAGCGGGCATGGGTCCCGCATTCCGGTTGGCCGATAGACCGATCTAGCCTCGATCCGTTCCTTGATCGGGCAGCCGACATTCTGAACCTCGGACCGAACCGTTACGACGACACCCTTTGGACCCTGCTCGGCATTTCACCTCCCGAACCCCAACTCGGCCCGCAGGGGCTTCGCTCGTTCTTCTGGCAGTTTTCGCGATCCCGGATCGATCCTCTCGACATTATGCGGTTCGGCGCCGACTTTCTCAGGGTGGAAGCCGACAACATTCGCGTTCTGCTCAACGCGACCGCGACACGCCTCGATCTGACCCAGGAGGGAGACGGGCTTCGCGGATTAGAGATCGCGACAATCGACGGGCAACGCCACACCGTGCACGCAAAGGCAGCCGTGATCGCCGGCGGCGGTATCGAAAATGCGCGCCTTCTGCTCGCTTCAACCACGGTTCACCCCAACGGAGTTGGCAATCAGCACGATCTGGTGGGGCGCTTCCTGATGGACCATGCCGGCGCGCGGATCGCCAGGTTCGGCGGATCGAACGCCAACCAGATCATGCGGCGCTTTGGATTCTACGGCCTCCGCAACAGCGGTCGCACCTCGATGTACATGCATGGCCTCGCGATCACGCCTGAAGTGCAGGAGCGAGAGCATCTCTTGAATTCCGCGATCTACTTCATGCCGGAGCATGCGGCGGACGACCCATGGGACGCCGTCAAACGGCTCCTTACCGGCAAGAGCCAGCGACAGGTCAAGGATGCCATGCGGGCCATAGCCGGCGCCGGTCTTCTCGGCAAGGGCGCCGCCATGAAGCTACTGTCGAGCAACCGGCTTCCGGTCGCCGTCAAGGACCTCATCGTCCAATCCGCCATTCGTTACATGCCCAATGTGGCCGCGGACGACTTCCTCAGTCGCGGCGTTCCGCACAAGGTGACGGACGTGTGGATCGACGCCATATCCGAGCAGCGGCCTGATCCCGACAGTCGCATCACGCTGTCGGAGAAGACAGACAAGTTGGGCCTGCCGTTGCCACGGGTCGATTGGCGGATCAACGCTGACGAGCGCCGAACCATCATGCGGCTCGGCCACATCGTGCAGTCGGCTTTCGCGCAAGTGCAGCTACCGAAGCCGATCCTGGAACCATGGGTCGCCGAAGGCGCATTCAACGACGCCGTGATTATCGACATGGCGCACAGCATGGGGACCACGCGGATGTCGGCGTCGGCGCGATCAGGCGTGGTCGACCAACACTGCCAAGTGCACGGCGTTCGCGGTCTTTACGTCGCGGGAAGCTCGATCTTTCCGACCAGTGGCCACGCCAATCCAACTCTTATGATCGTGGCCTTAGCGGTCCGTCTTGCCGACCGTATCCGACAGACCCTGCTATAATCCTCTTGCGCCGGATCGGCGCGCCGCGGCGAGAACACCGAGCCCGGATTCGAGCGCCAAGCTGGTACTCGACCTCACTCTCGACAACGCATCGCGCTTGGCACAGGCCAACGCCGCGAAGATGAAGAACGGCAGCCCCAGGTCGGTCAGCGCACCCGCCAGAACTTGCGTCACCAACATCGCCGCACAGGTGACCTTGGCTGCCTTTCTGTAGCCCTCGTCCCTCGCGTCCACACCGTTACCGTCTTTTGCCAAGAACACCGATAGAAAGAACCCGACGAAAAGGATGCTTCCAACCACTCCAAGGCTCGCAAGCACCGCAATCGGGAAGCTCGACGCTCGCATGCTGCCGTTGCCAACGCCGAACCCAAAGGTGTCGAAGAAGTTCTCGAGCCCTTGTCTGTTCCAAAGCGATCTCTCGACCCCCGAGGAACTCGATAGTTTGTTCAACACCAGCTCGTTGAGAATGTCTGCCACATAGCTCGATGCACGATCGTCGGCGAGAATTCCCAGGATGATGAACGCCACCACGAACGGCGCCCCGGCCAGCAGAACCATCGATTCAATGCGCAATGCGCCGGAGAACGACGCCGAGACGATCTGGAAGTAGAAAATCCCCAGCACCACCGCGAGCCCGACATAGGCCGTCGACGATTTCGAAAGCAGCGCCGCGCCGAGGGACAGCACCGCCAGGACCAGCGACAAGCGCCGGTAAACTCCACAAAGCCAGAGCTGGAACGTGAAAGCAAAGAACGCGACCGTCATCGATCCGAACGCGGACGCCTCGGTAAACGATCCGACCAGTCGCTTCGAGCCCGCAAGCTCCACCTCGGTCAACAACCCGTAGGAGGCATTTCGGATGAACGACAATATTTCAGTGGTGTTCGAATAATAGGTGGCGAGGTCGACGACCGAGAAGGCCAGGTTGGCGGCGACGCATAGGATGGCGGCACTCCCTAACTGGCTTCTTCCCACGTATGAAGTCGCATACGCCCAGATCAGAACGAAGCAGACCAGATCTCCGACAAGATAGACCGACTGCGTGAAGTTCGACGTCGCGGGCTGAAGCACCACCATGTAGCCGGTGGTTCGCACCGGATAGACGAAGGTGTCTCCGGCAAACAGCCGCGGCATGAAATAGGCCGAGACCAGACAGTCGATCACGATCAGCGCCAGCCAGAATCCAGGCGTCCCTATCGCCAGGGCATCCGACAGCCGGCTCCGACAACCCGGTTCAGCAAGAATGCGGATCGTCAGAAACCCTAACAGCAAATGCGATGGGGTGACGTTGGTGCCGCCCAGGCTCGGCAGCGTGAAGGCGGCGGCCGCGCCGAGCAGGATCGAGCATACAAAGGCGTGAATGATGAAAGATACAGGCTGAAAGAGGCAGATCACGCCGAGCGCGAGCGTGATCATTCCGATGACTTCGATCGTCATGGTGTTGCCCCGGAGCCTTTCTCTTGCTGTCGGCGGCCGGAGCTCATTGAGGCTCGGCCGCGCTGAAGTTTCTCGCTTTGGTCAAATCTGTCAACGTCTCCTTCGAACCGGCCATGCCCGTCCGGCGGCTGTGCAGCCTGCCGCTTGTCCCGATGATCGGACCGATCCCGCCAGTCCAGACGCGGCACCAGACCACGTACGCGAATAGAGCGATCCGAGCTACGCTATCAGGACAGGCAGTAGGGAGTGGCCGCCATGATGTCCTGGCGACCGCCGGACTCTGCGCATCGCCTACTAACTCAAGCATCATCGCATACCCACGGGCTGATCGACGCCTTGCGCCCATTCCCATTAGGAGCGCCCCATGAATTTACCATTGTCCCAAACAAACAAGCACGGGCGATCTTATTCCCTCTACAGTTGTCTTGACACTATCTGGCGCCGTCGGCAGATCGATAGTTGGCCAGGACGCGAGAGGCGTTCTGGAGATCGCATTAGGTGAACCCATTGCCCTTTCGTCGACTGACGATCAACGGGAAGTTCCTGACAGCGCGACCTACCGGCGTCCACAGGGTCGCCGATCAGCTTATTCGCCAGATCGTTTTGAACCAGGACCTCCTGGACGGGGTATTTTCGACCTCACCAAGGATCGTTGCTCCCAAGTCCGCGCCGGACGGCACGCAAGGCGTTCACGTTGAGCGCTATGGCCGCTTGCGCGGGCAGCTGTGGGAGCAGATCGACCTGCCCCGCGCCGCGCGCTCCGATCTGCTGCTCAACCTCTGCAATCTTGGACCGGTGGCGATCGGCAACGCGATCACCATGATCCATGATGCGCAAGTGTTCATCACGCCGCAGTCCTATTCGGCTGCTTTTCGCACGTGGTATAAGACCATTCTGCCGCTGACCGGGCGACGACATCGTCGCATTCTGACAGTGTCCCATTTCTCCGCCGAGCAACTGGCGAGAGCCGGCGTCGCCGATGCCGAGCGTATTTCGGTGATCCATAACGGTGTCGATCACGTCCTGACGTACCCCCGAGCACCCGAGATCATCGATCGTCTCTCGCTAGCACGGCGGCGCTTTGTGGTCGCGCTGTCTTCCACTCAGGCGCACAAAAATATCAAGGTTCTACTGGACGCCTTTTCCAGCCCGGAGCTTGGCGACATCAAGCTCGTCCTGTTTGGCGGACATGATCGCCGCGACTTTGACCGCTTGTCTCCCAACATTCCAGCCAATGTCGTGTTTGCAGGGTCCGTGACCGACGGTGAGTTACGGTCCCTCTTAGAAGCGGCGCTGTGCGTAGCATTTCCATCGACCACAGAGGGCTTCGGCCTGCCACCTTTGGAAGGAATGGCTTTGGGCTGCCCGGCCATCGTCGCGCCCTGCGGTGCCCTTCCCGAGGTCGCAGGGAAAGGGGCGCTCTACGCGGCGGCCGACAACCCCAGGGAGTGGATCGAAGCGATCAGGTCGCTCGCGGGCTCGGCTCCATTCTGGCTGGAGCGCTCCGCCGAAGGGGTAGCGCAGGCAGCGAATTTTACGTGGCGGAAAGCCGGGGCGGATCTCTGCAATGTCATTCGACACGTCGCCGAAGACAAATAGCGAAAGCCCCGTTGACGGGTCGACGAGGTCGACCAGGATCGCGGTGGTGGTCGCCAGCACCGGCCGCCCCGAGGAGCTTGGTCGCTGGAAAGATCACATTCTCCGACAGACCCTCCAGCCAAGCCGGTTCGTATTTGCGGTCGTGAAGCCGTCAGACCTTCCGCCCTCGGATTCGATGCTGGCGGGCGCCGAGGTTGTCTACTGCAGCCCGGGACTTCCCGTGCAGCGCAACGCTGCGCTGGAGTTGCTTCTTGGCTCTACGGACATCATCGCCTTCTTTGACGATGACTATGTCCCCTCGGCCTATTGCCTCGAGGGGATCGAGGATTTCTTCCAGCACCATCCTGCAGTGGTCGCCGTGAATGGATCGCTGCTGGCGGATGGGATCAACACCGCAGGGATTCCGTATGAAGAAGCCATCGCGCTGGTCGACGCCAACGATCGGAACGGCAGGCCCAAGGCAAAAATAGTCTGTTCGCTCGATGGGCTGTATGGCTGCAACATGGTGTATCGCAGCGCTGCCATCGGGGCCGAGCGCTTCGACGAGAACCTGCCGCTCTACGCCTGGCAAGAGGATATCGACTTCGCGGCACGCGTGGGCCGCCGAGGCAGCCTCGCCCTGACCACAGCCTTCGCCGGAGTTCATCAGGGTGTCAAAGCCGCTCGTCTGGCTGGCGTACGCCTCGGCTATTCGCAGATCGTCAACCCGGTCTATCTGATGCGGAAGGGGACCTTGTCTGTCAAAGCCGGGATCCGGCTGATCGCGCGCAATCTGGTAATGAACCATGTTCGCGCCTTCAAGCCCGAGCCGTGGATCGATCGCAGAGGACGCTGCAAGGGAAACTGGATAGGCATTCTGGACCTGGTGATCGGACGCGATCATCCAAAGAACATTCTTTCCATTCGCCAGTGACTTTCGACGCGGATTATTTTACCGCCCACATTGACGTCGCCAACACAGCCACCGCGATCGCGAATGCGCTCCGATCAGGCCGAAGTTCGGCAATCGCTGTCGATCTACCGCCTGATCACTGATCGTACGAGATGCAGGATTTTCGCTTCGGCGCCTGCTGGTCGCCCTGCGACAAACCAAAGCGCCAGGATGGCAACGGCATAGACCGCCCCAGCCAACAGAACGGCCCCCACCAACTTCGCGGCCATCAGAACAATTTGCGGCTCGTGTTCCAGGTCACACGTGAGCGGATAAACCGCAGCCGCCATCAACGCGCCCGCCACGATCGAACGCCAATGCTCCGCGACCTGCTTCCATGCCGCCCAGCCGATCGTTTGTTGTGCCGCCCGCATCGAAACCGCTGCCACGAATAACGCGGTCAGCATTCTCATCCCGACCGCCCCTTCCATCCCGAACAGCCAGATCGCGACCAACAAAATCGGCATCTTGAAGAGCAATTCCGATAGGGCGATCGGGAACAGCGCCTGCGTCCGGTTCAACGCCATCAACAGCGGCGATAGTGGCGACACGAACAGCGATGGAATAATCGACAACGCCATAAATGATACAATCGGCGAAATCACCGTCCATTTTTCGCCCAGCACCAGACGGATCAACGGATCCGCAACGAGGCCAAGTCCGATCAGCACCGGCAGGCCAATGCAGACGATCATCGCAGCGCTTGCTCGATACGCATCCTTCAATCGCGCGGGATTGTCGTGGATCAGCGAAAACGCCACGGTGAGCGGATTGAGAAGCTGAACGATGATCACCTGGGTCGGCAACGACGCCAGATTTGATGCCATGGAGAACCGGCCGAGGTCCTGACGGCTCACCATCCGGCCCAGCATCAACTGGTCGATCTGCCAGTTCATAGCCCCGACCAATTGATTGATCGTGGACCAGCGTACGAAGGCAGAGAATGCACTCCATTCCGCCAGCGACAGACGCGGCCTATACCTGAACGCGATGTGGCTCGCGACAGCTATCGTGAGCGGCGTTGCAATCGTCCCGACAGCGATCGCCCAATACGAGCC
>NZ_QTKI01000177.1:0-9193 GCF_010820945.1 Rhodopseudomonas sp. BR0C11 | reverse complement strand
GCCGCGGCCGGCGCAGCGCCGTTCGTGGCCGGCCGCCCGTCCGGACTGCCGAAGAACCGGAAGAAGTCCGAATCCGGCCGCAGCAGGAAGCGGGTGTCGTTGCTCTTCAGCGACTGCTCGTAAGCGGTCATCGACCGGTAGAACGCGAAGAACTCCGGGTCCTTCGAGTACGCCGTCGCGAACAGCCGGTTACGCTCGGCGTCGCCCGAACCGCGGATCTGCTCGGCCTCTGAATTGGCCTCGGCGATGATCACGGTGGCTTCGCGGTCGGCCTTGGAGCGGATCTCCTGCGCCTTCTGGCCGCCCTGCGCGCGGAACTCGGCGGCTTCGCGCTGACGCTCGGTCTGCATCCGCTGATACACCGCCTGGCTGTTCTGCTCCGGCAGATCGGCGCGGCGGATCCGGACGTCGACCACCGAGATGCCGTAGCCTTCGGCTTCCTTGTCGAGCTGGGTGCGGATTCGCGCCATCAAGCCTTCGCGCTCGTCGCGCACCACCTGGATGAACGTGACCTCGCCGAGCACACGGCGCAGCGACGCGTTGAGCAGCGTGGTGAGCTGGACGTTGGCGGCCGGGATCGAGCCGACGCTCTGATAGAAGCGCAGCGCGTTCTTGATCCGGTAACGCGCGAACGCGTCGACCACGAGCCGCTTCTGGTCGGCGGCGATGACTTCCTGGGACGGGTTCTCGAGGTCGAGAATCCGCTTGTCGATGCTGATCACCGTATCGATGAACGGGGCCTTGAAGTGCAGACCCGGCTCGGTGACCACCCGCACCGGCTCACCGAGGCGGACCAGCAGCACCTGCTCGGTCTGGCTCACGGTGAACAGCGACGACCAACCGACGATGATCGCGACCAACGCAACGATCAGCGCGACGGCTCCTGCGACTCCGGCCTTCATCGGTTGCCTCCGCCCACTGACTGGTTCTGCTGCACGGTTGCGGGAGGCGACGAACGCCGGGTCAGTTCGTTCAGCGGCAAATAGGGCACGATGCCTTGCGCATTGCCCGCGCCAGGATCGTAGACCAGCTTGTCGGCGGAGCCGAGCACGCGCTCCATGGTTTCAAGATAGATACGTTCGCGGGTCACCGCTGGGGCCTTCTTGTATTCCTCGTACACGTCCAGGAAGCGCGCGCTTTGGCCCTTGGCCTCGGCGATCGCCTGCCCTTTGTAGCCTTCGGCGTTCTGAATGATCTGCGAGGCGCGGCCCTTGGCGTCGGGGATCACCCGATTGGCGTAGGTCTGCGCTTCGTTCTGCAGTCGCTCGAGGTCGGCGCGTGCGGCCTGCACGTCGCGGAACGCGTCGATCACCTGCTGCGGCGGGTCGACCTTCTGCATCTGCACCTGCTGCACCAGCACGCCGGCGCCGTAGCTGTCGAGCGTCCGCTGCATCAGTTCCTGCACGGCGTTTTCGATGGTGGAGCGGGCGCCGGTCAGGATCGGCTGAATGTCGGAGCGGCCGATCACTTCGCGCATCGCGCTCTCGGCCACCGCCTTCACCGTGCCCTGCGGACTCTGGATGTTGAACAGGTAGTCGCCGACGCCGTCGGGCTTGATCCGCCACAGCACGGTGAAGTCGACGTCGACGATGTTCTCGTCGCCGGTCAGCATCAGGCTCTCTTCCGGCACGTCGTGCATGGTCGCACCGCGGCGGGCCGGATCGTTCATCAGCGTCATGCCGATGCTGATCGTGTTGACGCGCAGCGCCTTCGGCAGCAGCACGGTCTCGATCGGATACGGCAGGTGATAGTTCAGACCAGGCTGCACGGTGCGGACGTGCTTGCCGAAGCGGAGCACCACGCCGAGCTCTTCCGACTGGACGCGGAAGAAGCCGGACAGGCCCCAGATCGCCAGCGCGCCGAGCAGCACGATCGCGATACCGAGCCCGCTGAAATGGCCGCCGGGAAGGATCTGTTGCAGCCGGTCCTGACCACGACGGAGCAGGTCTTCAAGATCAGGCGGCCGCGGTCCCGATGATTGTGGCCCCGAGCCCCACGGACCCTTGGGGCCCGAACCCCACGGGCCTCCGCCTTGATTCTTCCACGGCATTCAAACATCTCCTTCGCAGCCGAACGGCCGCAGTCTGCCCGGCTTTATAGGGGACCGTCCCCCCGGGCACAACGCGCGTCATTCCGCGTTGCGAGCTAAGCCTTGACGAAGGTTTGTCAATTGCAAACGGTGCCGCGCCCCCGCTCAGCACGTGGTTTCGCGTCGATACGTCACATAGGAAAAATCAGCGCTGTCGTGCGGCCCGGCCGTATGACGTTCGCGTGCCACTTCACGCCATTGTTCCGGACTGATCGGCGGAAACGAGGTATCACCGGCGGGCTGCGCATGCACTTCGGTGAGTTCGATCCGCGCGGCGCGTGGCAGCCACTGCGTGTAGATCTCCGCCCCGCCGATCACCGCAATCTCGGTGGCAAAACGCCGCAGCGCATCGCCGCGCGCGACCTGTTCGGCCGCCGTAAATGACGGCGCCACCACCACGCCCGGGGCTGTGAATGCGGCGTCCCGCGTCACCACGATGTTGGTGCGCCCGGGCAGCGGCCGGCCGATCGACTGATAGGTCTTGCGGCCCATGATCACCGGCTTGTTCAGCGTGAGCTGTTTGAACCGCTGCAGATCCGACTTCAGCCGCCACGGGATCGCGTTGCCCTGCCCGATCACGCCATTGTCAGCGACGGCGACGACCAGGACGATCGACAGGCCTGCTACCTCCGCGGCGTTACTACTCACACCGCCACCTCGGCCTTGATGTGCGGGTGCGGGTCGTAGCCGGTCAGGGTGAAATCCTCGTAGCGGAAGCCGAAGATATCCTTCACCGCCGGATTGATCGTCATCACCGGCAGCGCGCGCGGCGCGCGGGTCAGTTGCAGCCGCGCCTGCTCCAGGTGATTGGAATACAGATGCGCGTCGCCGAGCGTGTGAACGAAATCACCCGGCTTCAAACCGGTGACTTGCGCCACCATCATGGTCAGCAGCGCGTAGGACGCGATGTTGAACGGCACGCCGAGAAACACGTCGGCGGAGCGCTGATACAGCTGGCAGGACAGCTTGCCGTTCGCGACATAGAACTGGAACAGGCAGTGACACGGCGGCAGCGCCATCTTCTCGACGTCGGCCGGATTCCACGCCGTGACCATCAGGCGCCGTGAATCCGGATTACGCTTGATCATCTCGACCACGTGCGAGATCTGGTCGATCGAGCCGCCGTCCGCGGTCGGCCAGGAGCGCCATTGCGCGCCGTACACCGGGCCGAGATCGCCATTGGCGTCCGCCCACTCGTCCCAGATCGTGACGCCGTGATCGTGCAAATATTTGATGTTGGTGTCGCCCTTCAGGAACCACAGCAGCTCGTGGACGATCGCTTTCAGCGGCAGCCGCTTGGTGGTCACCATCGGGAAGCCGGCCGCCAGATCGAACCGCATCTGATGCCCGAATACCGACAGCGTGCCGGTGCCGGTGCGATCGTGCTTCTCCGCCCCGTCGCTCAAGATGCGTTCGAGCAGGTCCTGATATTGGATCATCGGCGATGTGGCTCGAAAATGCCGCGGACGCGGCCGTTCAGGCCTGCGGGCGCGTGGGCTTTAAGGAGAATCCGGACAGGCTGGGAAAATGGCCCGGGACGATGGCCACGGCAAGGCCGCCGCGCCGCCCTTCCACACGCAGGCCCGTGATCGCCTCCGCCCGGAGGTTGCAGCTAGGGGATGTTTCCCTTTACTACCTCTTCCCAGCGGTTGATCTCGTCCTGGACGAGCTGGGCCAGCACGACCGGGGCGCGCTGCTCGGGCCGCGGCACCAGGGCGCCGAGGTCGGTCAGCCGGGTCCGAACATCCGACTGGTCGAGGGCGCGGGAGACCGCCGCATTGATCTTGGCGACGATCGGTTCCGGCGTGCCGCGCGGCGCGAACAAGCCGGTCCAGGCGCCGACCTGGAAGCCGGGCAGCCCGGCTTCGCGGGCGGTGGGCACATCGGGAACCACGGGATCGCGCTCGGACGCGGCAATCACATAGGCTTTGACCTTGCCCTCGCGCAGCGCCGGCACCGCATTGACGATCTGGTCGCACATGTAATCGACCTGCCCTTCTACCAGCGCCTGCAGCGCCGGGCCGGTGCCGCTGAACGGCACGCCGGTCGGATCGACCTTGAGCAGGCGGTTGAGCAGCAGGCACGAGGCGTATGACACCGAGCCGAAGCCGGCATGCGCGACGTTGAGGTTGTCGGTGTGCGATTTCACGTAGGACGCGAACTCGGTCAGGTCCTTCGGCGGGAACTGCTTGCGGGCCAGCAGCAGGACCGGCATCTCGGTGAGCAGCGCGACCGGCGAGAAGTCCTTGTCGGGCCGATAGGCGAGCTTGGGGAACAGCGCCACCGCGGCGCCGTGAGTTCCAAGATGGCCGACGATCAACGTGTGACCGTCGGGCGCGGCGTGAGCAACGCGGGTCGCCGCCAGCGTACCACCGGCACCGAGCATGTTCTCGATTTCGATCGGCTGGCCGAGCGTCTTCGCCATCTCGGCAGTAATCAGCCGTGTGACAGTATCGGTCGGTCCGCCCCTGGCGAACGGAACCACGACGGTGACGGTACGAACGGGAAAATCGATCTGGTCCAACCGGTCCGGCTCGGCGGCCGCGGCGGGCGACACCCAGAGTGCCATCAGGGCGATCGCAGCGCATCTCGCGGCGCTCGCTCCGTCAAACAAATTCATTGTGCGTCTCCGCCGGAAAGACGTGGTGATAGCGAATTACTCGCTATCAGATCAACCGGCGAAAACGACGTTGCGGCGATGCGGGATTGGCGGCGCTGAAATTACCCTTCGGACTCGACAAACACTTCGTCGCGCTTGCGCCGCAGCATCGGTAATACCGCCAGGATCAGCAGGCCGGCGGCGACCACCAGCAGTGACGCCGAAAGCGGCCGGGTGATGAATACCGAGGCATCACCACGCGAGATCAGCAGCGCGCGCCGCAGATTGTCCTCCATCAGCGGACCCAGCACCATGCCGAGCAGCAGCGGGGCCGGCTCGAAGTCGTGCTTCACCAGCCAATAGCCGATCAGCCCGAAGGCACCCGCCAGGATGACATCGACCGGGGCGTTGTTCACCGAGTAGATCCCGATGCAGCAGAACACCACGATCGACGGAAACATCAGCCGGTACGGAACGCGGAGCAGCCGCACCCAAATACCCACTAACGGCAGATTGATCACCAGCAACATCAGGTTGCCGATCCACATCGAGGCGATCATGCCCCAGACCAGTTCGGGCTGGTTCTTCATCACCTGAGGCCCGGGCACGATATTGTGGATGGTCATCGCACCGACCATCAGGGCCATCACCGCGTTCGGCGGAATACCGAGCGTCAGCAACGGGATGAACGAGGTTTGGGCGGCGGCATTGTTGGCGCTTTCCGGCGCCGCCACGCCTTCGATCGCGCCGCGCCCGAACCGCTTCGGGTCGCGGGCGATCTTCTTCTCCAGCGTATAGGCGGCAAACGAGGCGATCACCGCCCCGCCGCCGGGCAGGATGCCGAGGAGCGAACCGAGGATGGTGCCGCGGCCGATCGCGGGCGCGGCGTCGCGCAGGTCCTTCCGGGTCGGCATCAGCCCGGTGATTTTCTGCTGCACCAGCTCGCGGTCGGTCGCGGCGCCGAAGTCGAGGTTGCGGATGATCTCGGCGAAACCGAACACGCCCATCGCCACGGTGGCGAAGCCAAGCCCGTCCGCCAGTTCAGGCACGTCGAAGGTCATCCGGGACACGCCGGTTTCGATGTCGGAGCCGACCGTCGACAGCAGCAGCCCGAACACGATCATCGCCACCGCCTTCAGCACCGAACCGCGCGCCAGCACCACGGCGAACACCAAGCCCAGCACCATCAGCGAGAAGTACTCGGCCGGCCCGAACTCCAGCGCCAGCCGGGTCAGCGGCTCGCCGACCAGCGCGATCAGCACGGTGGCGAAGCAGCCGGCGGCGAACGAGCCGATCGCCGCGATCGCCAGCGCCGGGCCGGCGCGGCCCTGCTTGGCCATCTGGAAGCCGTCGAGCGTCGTCACCACCGAGGTCGCCTCGCCCGGAATGTTGACCAGGATCGAGGTGGTCGAACCGCCGTACTGGGCGCCGTAATAGATGCCGGCGAGCATGATCAGCGCGCCCACCGGCGGCAGCCCAAACGTGATCGGCAGCAGCATGGCGACCGTCGCGATGGTGCCGATCCCCGGCAGCACGCCGATCAGGGTGCCGACCAGCGCGCCGGTCAGGCAGAGCAACAGATTGGTCGGCGACGCGGCGACCTGGAAGCCGAGCGCGAGATTGGAAAACAGATCCATCATCCCGGCCTCACTGCGTCAGGAACGCGGGCCACAGCGCGAACGGCAGCGCCAGCCCATATACGAACAGCCCGCAGCAGGCCGCGGTCAGCACTAGGCCGACCACGAAGGTCTCGCCCCAGCGCGTTTCCGGCGTGCCGAGCGCCGCGATCAGGAAACTCGAGAACGCCGCGATCACCAGGCCGAGCGGCCGGATCGTCACCGCGAACGACAGGATCGCGAGGCCGACGAACAACGGCCCGCGCCAATGGAATTTCGCCAGTTGCTCCCCTGGAGCGAAGATCCCGGTGGCAGCGACCACCGCGCCCAGGCCGAGCAGCAGCACCGCCAGCAGCCGCGGCACCGTGCCGGCGCCAAAGCGAAAGCCCGGCATGCCGCCGAGATCGCTGGCCGCCCACAGCGCGAAGGCCGCAACCGCCATCAGCGCCAGCCCGCCGACGAAGTCCTGCGGTCCGCGGATCCAGCTCGGAAATACCGATCGCTCACGCAACCCGCTCGGCGCTTCGTCCATCGGTTCCTCCCCGCACTGCGCACCGCCCGCCTCGCGAACGGCATCTTCTGTCTTTGGCCTATCGGCTTGGATCAAACAACGCCGGCAAATCCCAACACGCCGCCAGCGAGCAACAGCCACAGCGGATTGATCCGGGTCACCGCCGCCAGCACCGCGACCGTCGCGGTCAGGATCACTGCCCCGGCCGACCGGTCGGAACCCAGCGCCAGGATCAGGCCGCTCGCCGCCATCAGCCCGATCGACAGCGGCACCAGCGCCGCCTGGATGATCCCGGGCCATGGCGATTGGCCGGCCCGGCCCAGCAGCCGGCTGACCACATAGGCCAGCGCCCCGCTCGGCCCGCACATCCCGACAGTCGCCACCAGCGCACCGGCAAGTCCGGCGGCCTGGTAGCCGATCAGCGTGACGATCAGCACGTTGGGGCCGGGCGAGAGCTGGGCGATCGCGAAGGCGTCGGCGAATTGCTGCTCGGTCAGCCAGTGATTGAGCGTGACGGCGACGCGGTGGATCTCCGGCAGCGCCGCATTGGCGCCGCCGATCGCGAACAGCGACATCGTGCTGAAGGTTGCGGCGAGCCCGCCGAGCGAAGGTGCCCCGGTCATGCAGCGCCTCTCCGCAGCAGGTAGGTTGCGGCGATGCTGAACGGCACCGCGACCGCCAACACCCACGGCATCGGCAGCCGCAGCACGCCGACCGCGACGAACACCGCGACGAGCAGACCGATCGCGACCGGATCACGCTTGCGCAGCAGCGGCATCAGCATCTTGAACACCACGGCGAACAGCAACCCGATCGCCGCGTAGGACACCCCGGCCAGGATGCGCCGCAGGGGCTCGAGCTCGCCGTAATGGGCGTACAGCACGGCCAGCAGCGTCACGATCAGCAGCGGCGGACCGAGCAGCCCGGCAAACGCGGCGATCGCCCCGGGGATGCCCCGGAACCGCGCCCCAAACACCACCGACAGGTTGACGATGTTCGGTCCCGGCAAGAAGTGACAGAGCGCGAAGGTCTCGTTGAACTCGTCGGCGGTCATCCAGCGATGCTGCTCGACGATCGCCCGCCGCGCCCACACCAGCACGCCGCCGAACCCGGCCAGCGACATCTTGGCGAAAGCGACGAACAGCTCCCCGAGGCCGGGCGCCGGAGCAGCCGCGGCGCCCCCAGCATCACGATCGGGTGCATCGATAAGAGTCATTTGCAAGCTTTAGACCGCCGCGAGGAGCACAACTACCGGCTTTTCCGCCGTCCCCCTGTTCGCGCACAGCGAAGCTGCCCGGATGCTGGACCGGCCGTTCGGAAGCCCCGGCCGCCCGCCCACAAGTGCTTGGCCGCTAGGCCCTTTCGCCGGCCGACATTGCCCCCTATATTGGGAGGGTCGGGGCAACCCGACTATGGAAATAAATGGCCGCCGCAATAAACCATTCGGACCCGGGGGCGGTACCCGGCGCCTCCACCCAAGCCCGCTGTTTTCGTTTCGGAAAGGCGGGTTTCGGCGGGGGCGAAATAGGATCGACGAGGGCGTAAAGGGCTCGCTTTTTCCCGGTATTGTTCCGCCGTTATCGGGCTACTGCAATAGTTGCCAACGACAACTATGCTCCGGTTGCTCAGGCTGCGTAAGGCAGTTTGAAAGACCACTTTAAAGCCCTAACGGGTTAAGCTCCGTTAGGCGGGGTTCGGAGGCACCTGGCAACAGAAGCCTCCACTCATTCTAATCATGCCTTGCTCGTTCAGAATTTTGCAGGCTGGAGGATGGCTTACCGCCGGTTTCTCCGGCGCGGCGCCGCACAATTCTGCCGCGATAGGTGCTGACCATACGCGGCAGCCGGGGTAGCATGATGTTCGGCGCGAGTCGGGCCACGCCCCAGTGCCGAACCAGCCTTCAGGCATCCGAGCGACGGAACGACGAGACGGGACGACGACATGGCCACCGACCACATCCGATACGACGTGCTCGCGCGCGATGCCTTGCGCGGCGTTCTTCGCCACGTCCTCACCGACGTCGCCCAGAACGGCCTGCCCGGAGAGCATCACTTCTTCATCACCTTCCAGTCGAAAGGCGACGGCGTGAAGCTGTCGCCGCGGCTGCTGGCGCAGTACCCGGAAGAAATGACCGTGGTGCTGCAGCATCAGTTCTGGGACCTCGTCGTCACCGAGGACCGCTTCGAAGTCGGGCTGTCGTTCGGCGGCATTCCGGAGCGGCTGGTGGTGCCGTTCGCCGCGATCAAGAGCTTCTTCGATCCGTCAGTGAAGTTCGGGCTGCAGTTCGAAGCCGCCGATGAGGTCGACGAGACCGGCGAGTCTGACGACGTCACCGAACTGGTGACCGCGGCTCCGGCGCCTGTGGCGCTGCCGTCGTC
>NZ_QTKI01000176.1:0-9214 GCF_010820945.1 Rhodopseudomonas sp. BR0C11 | reverse complement strand
GATCTGGATCGAGCAGGCGGACGGCCAGACGGTGGTCCGGTTCGGCGAGTTCGGCGAAAACCTGCGCGAAGCCTCGCCCGGGCTGCTCGACAAATTCGGCAAGGTCACCGGCACGCTGCTGTCTGCCAAGGGTGAACAGAAGGCGGAGGCGAGCAAGACCGCCAGCGGGTTCAAGCTGCCGTTCGCCGCTGCGGCCGGTGACAGCATCGTGGCCGAGGACGCGAACTATCCGCTGTACACCTGGAAACAGCAGGATAAGGACGTGCGGAATTGGTTCTATCCGGCGGCGCGGCTGATCACTGGCTTTGCCGCGCAGCAGCCGAAGCTGGTGCTTGACCTGGTGCCGACCGGGCAGCCTGGCCAGTTCAAGCTGGTGTTCAAGGATCAACCGAAGCCGAAGACCAAGGTCACGCTGACGACGCAGTCGGGTTGGGCCAAGGAAGCGCACACCGACGCGCAGGGGCTGGTCAGCTTCGACATGCCGTGGAAGGGCGTTTACGTCGCCGAAGTCAGCCTCAACGACAAAACCTCTGGCGAGCGCACCGGCCCCATGGGGGCGGAGCCTTATGATGCGGTGAGCTACGCCACCACCGTCACTTACGAGAAGGCCGACGGCCTGCCGCCGCTTCCGCCCGGCCCGCCGGCGACGCCGGCCGCGCCGAGCAAATGACCGCGCGGGTGCACCGCGCGCGGACGATCGGTCCGTTGATCGCGCGCATCGTCGCGGCGGCGGCCGGCGGCTACGGGATCGCGGCGCTGCTCAGCGTCGCAGTGCTGGCGCTGCCGATCAGCAAGCCGCAGGCGGTGCTCACCGGTCAGCTGGCGAGCTTCGCGGTGTGTACGGCCGTGGTGATCTGGGTGTTCGCGGCGCGGAGCGCGCTGAGAGCATGGATCGGCTTAGCCGTCGTCGCCGCGGTGCTGACGCCGCTGGCATGGTTTGCTTCCTGATGGGGCGCATCGCGTGACCAAGCATGATCGACAAGCCGCCCCTCGCGGCATTCGGCAGAGCATGTCGGACCTCCACACCTGGACCGGGCTGCTGCTCGGCTGGGTGCTGTATGCGATGTTCCTCACCGGCACCGTGTCGTTCTTCAAGGAGGAGCTGTCGCAGTGGATGCGGCCGGAATTGCCGCGCGTGACGCAGGCGCTGGACCCGGCCGTGGTGGCGCAGCGCGTCGCCGATGAGATCGGCCGGATTGCGCCCAGCGCGACGCAGTGGAGCATCAAGCTTCCCGAGGGGCGCAGCAACAGTGTCTATGCGTTCTGGCGGCTTCCCGTCGCGCAGGATGCGCGTGGCTTCGGAGAAGGGCACTTCGATCCGGTGACCGGCCGTCAGGTTGAAGCTCGGGGGACGCTCGGGGGCGACTTCTTCTATCGCTTCCACTTTCAGTTCTACTACATGTCGCCGTTTTGGGGACGGCTGCTCGCCGGTCTCGCGGCGATGTTCATGCTGATTGCGATCGTCGCCGGCGTGATCACCCACAAAAAGATCTTCACCGATTTCTTCACCTTCCGCTGGGGCAAGGGCCAGCGCTCCTGGCTCGACGCGCATAACGCGTTGTCGGTGTTCGGCCTGCCGTTTCATGTGATGATTACCTACACCGGGCTGGTGACGTTGATGGCGCTGTACGTGCCATGGGGCGAGCGCGCCGCCATCAAGACGCCAGCCGAGCGCCAGCAGTTGATGGCGGAGCTCAATGCCTTCATCCCGCCCGGCAAACCCGCCGCAGACGCGGCGCCGCTCGGCTCGATCGAAGCGATGGTGCGGCAGGCGCAGGTGCGCTGGGGCACGTCCGATGTTGGGCGCGTCAACGCGGCCAATCCGGGCAACGCGGCAGCCCGCATCGCGGTGACCCGCGGCGATGCCGGGCGCGTCTCGATGAGTCCCGACTACCTGGAATTCGACGGCGTCACCGGCAAATTAGTCTCCGTGCATGATCGCGTCGGTGCGGCGGCTGAAACCCGAGGCGTGCTCTACGCGCTGCACATCGGACGGTTCAGCGACCTCGAGACCCGGTGGCTGTACTTCATCGTCAGCTTCATGGGCACCGCGATGGTCGGTACCGGCCTCGTGATGTGGACGGTGAAGCGGCGGCAGAAGCTGCCTGATCCGGAGCGGCCGTATTTTGGATTCCGCCTGGTCGAGCGGCTCAACATTGCCAGCATCGCAGGGCTCTCGATCGCCATGACGGCGTTCCTGTGGGCGAACCGCCTGTTGCCGACTGCGATGGCGGACAGGGCGTTCTGGGAAATCCATGTGTTCTTCATCGTCTGGGGGCTGACCTTGCTCCATGCATTGCTGCGGCCGGCGCGAGCGGCTTGGGTCGAGCAGCTGTGGGCGGCCGCTGGATTGCTGGCGCTGATCCCGGTGCTCAACGCCATGACGACCCAGCGTCCGCTGTGGCACAGCTTCGCGGTCGGCGATTGGGTGTTCGTCGGCACCGACCTGATGTGCTGGACGCTGGCGCTTGTGCACGCCGTGCTGGCGATCCGCACCGCGCGGCACGGCGCGCGTGTTCGCCCGCCGCGCAGCTCGGCGAAGCGCGACGCGCTCCCAACGATGTCGGGCGAGGCGGCGACATGAACCACGCGCTCGCTCAAGCCCTGTGTCTGCTGGGCTTCACTGCGCTCGCATTCGCCATGCGCCGGCCTCAGCACGAGATCCTGCGTCGCTCGCTGCGGCGGCCGGTGGTGATCGCTCTGCGCGTGATCGGCGCTTGCTTGCTGACGCTCGCGCTTGCCGTGCTGGTCGGCGTATCCGGCTGGGGCTTCGGCCTGGTCAAATTCAGCGGCCACACCACGCTGGCGGCCGCTCTGGTGTACTGCGCGCTGATCGGTTACGGCCGCCGGGTCGGATTGCGCCAGTGAGCCCGCGACTCCGCCCCCTTCGCTCGCGGCCGCCGGCGCCTAGGCCGAACGTACCGAGCCTAGGAAGTCGGCGACTTCCCGCCGCAGCACGTTGCTGTCGTTCGCCAGCGACTGCGCCGCAGCGAACACTTCCCGCGAGGCGCTTTCGACATGTTCGGCGCCGCGCTGTACCTGTTCGATGCAGGTCGCGACATGGACGGTCTCGCTCGCAGCTTTCGCCACGCGGTCCGACATGGTCCGCGTCTCCAGGCCCTGCGTCTCGATCGCGGCCGAGATGGTCGCGATCGTTTCCGAGACACGTTCGATCAGGCCGACGATCTGGTCGATCGAGCCGGCCGACGAACGTGTCGCTTGCTGGATATCCGCGACCTGCCGCTGAATATCGTGCGTCGCCTTGGCGGTCTGCTCGGCAAGGGCTTTGACTTCGAAGGCAACCACGGCGAAGCCGCGCCCCGCGTCGCCAGCCCGTGCGGCTTCGATGGTGGCGTTCAGGGCGAGCAGATTGGTCTGGCGGGCGATGGTCTGGATCATCCCGACGATATCGCCGATGCGATCACCGGCGCGTGCGAGCTGCAGCACGTGCTCGCTGGTTTGCCGTGTTTGCTGCACGGCTGCGGCCGTCATCGTCGTCGACTCCTCGATCCGCCGGCCGATGTCGTCGACCGAGGCGAGGAGTTGCCCGGCCGACGCCGCAACTGTGCCGACACAGGCGCTCACCTCGGACGAGACCGACGCTGTCGCGATCGTGAGCTGGCGTGACGTCTCGGCGGTGTGGGTGAGCGAGCCCGCCGATGACTCAAGCGAGCTTGACGCCAGAAACACGGTTTCGATTACCTTGCCGACCGCGACCTCGAAGCCGTCGGCGAGCTTGTGCATGCCGTCCCTGCGGCGCTCGGCCTCGATCTGCTGCTGCGCGATCTTAGCTTCAGCCTCTTCGCGCGCGGCGCGCTGCGACGCTGCCTTGAAGGCTTCGACAGCGCGCGCCATCTCGCCGATCTCGTCGCGCCGCTCCAGTCCCGGCAGCACCGCGTCGAAATCCCCAGCGGCGAGCCGCTGCATGGCCGCGGTGGTCCGCGTCACCGATCCGGCGATGCGTTGACCGACCAGGAGAGCGAGTGTCGCCACGCCCAAGGTGACGCCGCCGATGATCCAGTTGAGCAGTTTTCGGACTTGGGCCGCGCTCGATTGGGAAGCCCGATAGCGCGCCTCTGCGCTCGTCATCAGCGCGTCCAGCGTCGGCCGGGTGCGGGCGAACACCGAACCGAAGTCTTCGATCTCTTCGTTCAGACTCTGTTGGCTGACCATGAAAGCGAGGAAGCTCGATTTGTAGCCGCCGATCAGCGTCGTCAGCTCCTTCTTCTGGTCGGCTGCAAGATCGCTCTTGGCCAGCGCGCCAGCGAAATCGGAGGCGCGTTCGATCAGATCGTCCCCGTCCTTCTCGCGGCCCTTCTGGATGAAATCCTTCTCCAGGCGACGCATCGTCAGCATCAGCACCGACAGGCGGGGATCGTCGATCTCAGCCAGCTTCGCTTCGAGCCGCCTGGTCGCTTCGCGCAGCTTGCCCTGCAATCCGTCCTGCTCGGTGAGACCGAGCACGCGTTTGGCCGACAGCAGATTCTGGAAACGGGTGAGATAGAGATTGAGGCCCGTAAGCAGTGCCGTCGATTGCTTCGCCGCCGCGTCGCTGTCGGTTCGGCCGAGCCGCTGCTCGATGTCCTGGAGCCGGTGCTTGGCCGCCGTCGCGACCGCCTCGTGCTTTGCGATCAGCTTGTCGTCCGACGTGCGCAGGAATTCGTTGGCGATCAATCCCGCCTGCAGGTAGTCGGCCGACAGCTGCATGACGTCAAAGCGCAGCGCCACGCTGGCTTCCGATCTGCGCTCCGCCTCGGCTGCCTCTCTCAGCCCGAGCAGGCAGGCGGAGCCGACCAGGGCTACGCCGATCAAACCGAGCACTGCGATCTTGAAGCGGAGACCGATCTTGATGCGGTTGAACGGAGATTTCAGAACGTGTTTCGAAGCGGAATACAACTGACGCATCGGGTGACCGAGGTTGGTGACAGTTTTGCGAAGGTTATTTTCTTCGGGAGTCGCCATCTGTTAGTTGGCGGCGGCGCACCCATGGACGGCAGAGACCAACATTCGGTAAATCTACGAGGTGGAATTTTCAGAAGCAGAGATATCTTTCGGGGAGCGATTACTTGCGCGCGCGGCGCGGCGTTGATGAGCGCGATGGTGGTGATGAAAAGCGCGGCGTAATAATTACGTCACAAATCGATGTCGGCGGCCGATGGCCGCGTGCCGACGCAAAAACGCCGCCCGGAATTGGGCGGCGTTTGAATTCCAATAGCGTAGAGGGTGATGCGGAGAGGATAGCATCGCCTTTGCAGATTTCAACCGCGAGTTCAGCCGTCATTGCGAGGAGCAAAGCGGCGCAGCAATCCAGTTCGGTGTGCTGAGCCTCTGGATCGCTTCGCTGCGCTCGCGTGACAGCGTTGGCCCGCTCAGCTCCGATAGCTCGGATCGATGCGGTCGAGTTTGCGCAGCAGCGGCGGCCACACCAGCTTGGTGGAGCGCAGCTCCATCGCGTCGCGATTGGCGATCAGGTCGTGGTTCTTGTCGATCACCATCTGCTCGAGCGGGTAGGCCGTCGGGCCGAGCATCTTGGTGCGGACCTGCATCGTGCAGGAGCGCTCGAGATGATACATCCGCTCGAACGCGGAGGCGACAGTGCGGCCCACGGTCAGCGTGCCATGATTGCGCAGCAGCATGTGGTTCTTGTCGCCGAGATCGCGCTGCAGCCGGGGCCGCTCGTCGTGATCGAGCGCGACGCCTTCATAGTCGTGATAGGCGAGGTCGCCGGTGACGAAATGCGCGGTCTGGTTGATCGGCAGCAGGCCGTCCATGCAGCTCGCCACCGCGGTGCCGTCCGGGGTGTGCAGGTGAATGACGCAGCCGGCGTCCTCGCGGACCTCATGGATCGCCGAATGAATGGTGAAGCCGGCCGGGTTGATCTTGTATGGGCTCTCGGTGAGCTGGTTGCCGTCGAGATCGACCTTCACCAGGCTCGAGGCGGTGATCTCGTCGAACATCAGCCCGTAGGGATTGATCAGGAAGTGATGCTCGGGGCCGGGCACCCGGGCCGAAATGTGGGTGTCGACCAGATCGTCCCAGCCGTACAGCGCGACCAGGCGATAGCAGGCGGCGAGGTTGACCCGCTGCTCCCACTCGGCCTCGGTCATGTCAGAGGGGACTTCTCTCAGGCGTGCGGCTTCGGCTGGGGACATGCGCTTCCTCTTCGGTGTGGGCGCCGTTGCCCGGCGCGTTGACTTGGCGGAAGCCTAGTGCTGCGAATGCCTTGCAGCAAGCGCCGACCGGAGCGCAGCAGGCATGTGGCGGGGCGGTGCCCCCATCCCGCCGGGAAAGCGGCAGGGTCCGCAACCGCGGCGCCAACAAGTTGTTCGCAAAGGCCTGAAGCGATTGCCGATCTAGGACGGATGACGCTATCGTAACGCGGGCTACCGAGGCGCTCCGCCCCGGAGTGGAGTACAGCATGATATTGCTTCTGGTCGCCGGCATCGTCTTCCTGCTGGCCGGAGCGGCGTCGATCATCGTCGGCGTCCCGGTCAAGGAATTCAGCTTCGGCAACACGTTGATCCTGTCCGGCGTGATCGGCTTCTGCACCGGTGCGCTGCTGCTCGGCCTGTCGGCGGTGATCCGTGAGCTGCGGTCGATCGGCGCCGGCCTCGGCACCGAGGAGATCGAGACCAGCGTCACCCGGGCTCCGGAGCGGACCGCGTTTCCCCAGCCGCCGGCTGCGGACAGTGATGCTCTGTTCCCCGGCGACCGGTCGGAGCCGTCCGCGCCGCCTCAGCCGCTCCCGCGGCCGGGCCCGCAGGCGTGAGGCCCTGGCAGGAGGAGGCCGCAGCGCGCGACCGGCTGCGCCAGCGGGCTGCGGCGCCGCTCGAGATCAAGCCACCACCGCCACCGCCTTCTGCGCCGCTCGACACGTCGTCGCCCGAGCCCGAGGACGAGCAGACGCCGCCGAAGCGGCGCAATCTTCTGTTCGCCTCGTCCCGCCGCGAGCGGGAGCGCGCGGCCCAGGCCGGCGGGGAGGCGCCGTCCGGCGATCTGCTGGGGGGCGCCGCGCGCAATTTCGAGGATGCCTGGCCGCGCAAGCGGTCCGCAGCGGGTGGTGACGAGACGCCGCCGCCGCCGGAACGATCCGGCCTGCTGGAGCCGACGCCGGCTCCGCGCAGTGAGGAGATGCAGCAGGTCACCGTGCTGAAATCCGGCGTGGTCGATGGCATGGCCTATTCGCTGTATTCCGACGGCTCGATCGAGGCGCAGATGCCGGAAGGCATGCTGCGGTTCGAGTCGATCGATGAACTGCGCGAGCATCTCGAACAGCGCAGCTAAGGCGCGGTTTCGTCTGTTGGTCTACCTTGCTGGACTGCACCACCCTAAATAGACTTCGGTATTGGCAAGGTTAGATTCGCCGCGTGGCGGCGATCTGCAAAATACCACCGAGTATCCCGACAATTTGACTAACGCGCCCGCGGCCTGCCGCGCGGCGCGTTTCGAACCGACGACGAAGGACGGCCGATGAGTGATACCCCAGGCAAGAGCTACATCGAGCTGACCGCGTCGATCGTCTCGGCTTATGTCAGCAACAATGCGACCCAGGCGAGCGAGATCCCGGCGCTGATCGGTCAGGTCCACGCCGCGCTGCAGCGGCTGTCGGCCGGTCGCCCCGAGGTGGCGCCGCAGGAGCCGGCCAAGCCGGCCGTTCCGGTGAAGAAATCGGTGACGCCGGAATATCTGATCTGCCTGGAAGACGGCAAACGCTTCAAGTCGCTGAAGCGGCATTTGCGTACGCAGTACAAGATGACGCCGGAGCAGTACCGCGAGAAGTGGGGACTTCCCGCGGACTATCCGATGGTCGCACCGAACTACGCGGTGGAGCGCTCGCAACTGGCCAAGAAGATGGGGCTCGGCCAGCAGCGCCGCCGGCGGAAGTACTCCGCCGTCAAGCCGGGAAGCCAGCGTCCGCGGTGATCATCGCACCGGTGATCAGGGCTGCGGCCGGACTGGCCAGGAACGCGACCACGGCGGCGATTTCCTCGGGCTTGCCGTAGCGCCCGAGCGCCGTCAGGGCGCGGAGCTGGTCGGCCTGCTCGCCACTCGCCGGGTTCATGTCGGTGTCGATCGATCCAGGCTGCACCAGATTGACGGTGACGCCCTGCGGCCCGAGCTCGCGCGACAGGCCACGCGTGAATGCGTGCAGCGCCGACTTGGTCATCGCGTAAACGGTCGAGCCGGCGAACGGCACCCGCTCGGCGAGCGTCGAACCGATCGAAATGATCCGTCCGCCCTGTCCGAGGTGAGGGATCGCGGCTTGCGACGCGAGCACCACTGCGCGCACGTTGATGTTCAGCAGCGCGTCGATGTCGGCGAGGCTGAGCTCGGTGATCGGACCGACGCGGCCGATACCGGCATTGTTGACCAGGATGTCGAGGCCGCCGAGCTTGGCCGCAGCCTCGTCCACCGCGGACTTCAAGGCCGCCGGATCAGCGCTGTCCGCCTGAAGCACGAAGCCGCGACGTCCTTCGCCCTCGATCACGCGCACGACCTCGGCCGCACGTTCGGCTGAGCGTTCATAGGTGATGGCGACGTCCGCGCCCTTGGCGGCCAGTTCCTTCGCAATTGCGGCGCCAATGCCGCGCGAGGCTCCGGTGATCAGCGCCCGCTTGCCCGTCAGCTCAACCATGTCATCCTCTTTTTTTGTAGTAATCGATATATAATTCGTAGGCGAATTGCCGGAGGTCGGCAAGCTATTTATATAGCGATTAATGCAGAAATCAGATCCGCCCTTAGACGATCGCCCCGCACGGCCACGCGGAAGGCCCCGAACCTTCGACCGCGCCCGTGCGCTGGCGGAGGCCACCCGGCTGTTCTGGATCAAGGGCTACGAGGCGACCTCGATCGCCGATCTGACCGCAGCGATGGGGATCGGGCCGCCGAGCCTTTACGCCGCATTCGGCTCCAAGGAGGCGCTCTACGCCGAAGCGCTGCGGCATTACGAAGCCAATTACGAACAATTGGTATGGGGCCGGTTCCACGCTGCGCCGACCGCGCGCGAGGCGGTGGAGGCCTTTTTGCTCGACTCCGCCTCTGCGCTGACCGGGGCGCCTGATGATCATCCGCTCGGCTGCATGGTCACGTTGTCGGCCGTGGGCAGCGAAGGACACGCCGAACTGGGCGAGATGGTGCGTAGCGCCCGTGCGGTCACGCTGCAGCGCCTCGAGGCGCGCCTAAGCGAGGCCGTTTCGGCGGGCGAGCCGCCGGC
>NZ_QTKI01000175.1:0-9249 GCF_010820945.1 Rhodopseudomonas sp. BR0C11 | reverse complement strand
GAGGCATGGGGCGGCCGCACCGGCGCCACCACGTCCTGCAGCGTCATCCGGGTGATCTCGCGGCTGCCGAGCCGCCCATCCGCCAGCAACCGGTCGGTGAGCTTGCGCCCGACCATGCCGGCGGCGCCGAGTATCAGAATGTGCAAGGAAAGCTCCGTCGATTGGAGGGGCGAAGGCCCCGTGCAGTGCGCCTCATGGTGAGGAGGCGCGAAGCGCCGTCTCGAACCATGTGGTGAATGTGGCCCATCCTTCGAGACGCGCGCAAGAGCGCGCTCCTCAGGATGAGGTGGCGCCGGCGGTGGGAAGCGATGCTACTCCTTCACCGCCCCGGTCATCGCCGACACGTAATGTTCGACGAAGAACGCGTAGAGGATGACGAGCGGTAGCGAGCCGACCAGGGCGCCGGCCATCAGCGAGCCCCATTTGTAGATGTCGCCGTCGACGAACTCGTTGACGATCGCCACCGGCACGGTCTTGTTCGGCGTCGACTGCAGGAAGGTCAGCGCATAGATGAATTCGTTCCAGCAAAGCGTGAAGCAGAAGATGAACGCCGAGATCAGTCCCGGCACCGCCAGCGGAATGATGATCTTGATCAGGATCTGCCAGCGCGAGGCGCCGTCGATCAGCGCGCATTCCTCAAGCTCGAACGGGATGGTCTTGAAATATCCCATCAGCAGCCAGGTCGAGAACGGGATCAGCAGCGTCGGATACACCAGGATCAGCGACAGCGGCGAGTCGAACAGGCCGTAGGCCTGGATCACCGAGGCGAGCGGAATGAACAGGATCGACGGCGGCACCAGATACGCCAGGAAGATCGCGCCGCCGACGGTGTCGGCACCGCGGAAGCGCAGCCGCACGATCGCATAGGCGGCGAGCACGCTGGCGGCGATCGACAGCACCGTCGAGGCCGCCGCGACATACATCGTGTTCCACAGCCAGCGCGGATACTGGGTTTCGAACAGCAGTTTCTGGATGTGCTTCAGCGTCGGATGCACCACCCAGAACGGGTTGTAGGTCTCCATGTCGATCAGCTGCTCGTCGGGTTTGATCGCCGTCAGCCCCATCCAGTAGAACGGGAACAGCAGCACGACGAGGATGACGAACAGCGGCAGATACAGCGTCACCAGCCGGCGCGGCAGCGACTCCAGATAGCTCATGCCCTCGCTGTCGTCGCTTTGCGCCACGGTGGCGGCGGCTTTGACGGCGAGCCGCGGATCGGAGGCGGTGGTCTCAGTCATTGTCGGTCCCCTGCTGCCATTTGCGCCGCTGCATGCCGAACCACGAGATCGCGATCGCCGCGAGCAGGAACGGGATCATCGCGGTGGCAATCGCCGCGCCCTCCCCGAGCCGGCCCGACAGGATGCCGCGCTGATAGCTCAGCGTCGCCATCAGATGCGTCGCGTTGACCGGGCCGCCGCGGGTCAGCGCCCAGATCAGTTGGAAGTCGGTGAAGGTGAACAGCACCGAGAACGTCATCACCACCGCGATGATCGGCGTCAGCAGCGGATAGGTGATGTAGCGGAAGCGCTGCCACGCCGTGGCGCCGTCCAGCGTCGCCGCTTCATACAGCGACGGCGACACCGTCTGCAGCCCGGCCAGCAGCGTGATCGCCACGAACGGCACGCCGCGCCAGATATTGGCGAAGATCACCGATGCGCGCGCCCAGTTGCTGTCGCCGAGGAAATTGATGTTCTGATCGATCACCCCGAGCTTGATCAGCGACCAGGAAATGATCGAGAATTGCGAGTCGTAGATCCACCAGAACGCGATCGCCGACAGCACCGTCGGCACGATGAACGGCACCAGCACCGCGGCGCGGATGATCGCCTTGAACGGCATATGCCGGTTCAGCAGCAGCGCCAGATACAGACCGACCGCGAATTTGATCGCGCTGGCGACCACCGTGTAGAGAATGGTGTTGAACACCGACAGCCAGAAGATGCTGTCGTCCCACAGCCATTCGTAATTCTCGATCCCGATGAACACCCCGGCGCGCCCGATCCGCGCGTCGGTGAAGCTCATCCAGACGCCGAGAAACAGCGGATACGCCAGGAACAGGATCAGGAACGCCGCCGCCGGCAGCATGAACCACAGCGCGATGAAATTGCGGCTGGTGCGCAGGCGTTGCCAGGCGGTGGGGCCGGAGTGCTCGCGCATCTGAAGTGTAGTCATGCTAACTCCGTCCGTCCGCTTGCGGGCCAAGTGAAGGTCTCACTCCTTCACGTTCGTCATTCCGGGGCGCGCGAAGCGCGAGCCCGGAATCCATAACCACCGCCGGGAGTATGGATTCCGGGTTCGCGCCAAGTGGCGCGCCCCGGAATGACAAACGTAAGGTTTCCATTGGTGTGGCGCCCTTGTCGGCTGAGAAGGGTCGGCGCATGTCACCAACCCTTCTCTTCCCCGTTACGCCCTGAAGATCCGCTTCGCGGCGCGTTCGGCGCTACTCATCGCGGTCTTCACGTCTTCGCGGCCGGTGCAGTAGTTGGCGAACATGTCGACCACGACGAAGTCGGCGATCGCCGCCGCCGCGTTCTCGCCCATCTGGGCGTCGCCGGCCGGCGTCGAGGCGGTGCGGGCGACGTCGCGATACGGCGTATTCTTCGGGTCCGCGGTCCACATCGGGTTCTTCTCGTAGTCGAGCAGGAATGGCGACAGATAGCCCTGCGCCGCTTCGACCCACGGGTTGAACTGCTCCGGCTCCATCATGAAGGCGGTGAACGCCTTGCAGGTCTGCGGGAACTTGGTGAAGTTGTAGATCAGGATCGGGAAGCCGAGATGCAACTCACGGGTCTTGCCGTTGAGGCCGGCGGGCAGATGCGCGTGGTTGATGTCCTCCGCCATCTCCTTGTTGTCTTTCTTAGCCGTGACGTAGATCGAGATGCCGTTGGTGGTGAGATAGAGCTGGCCGGCAAGAAACGCCTTGTTGTTGGACGCATCGTTCCACGATGCGGTGCCGGGGATGAAGTTCTCGTACAACCCCTTGACGTATTCGAGCGCCTTGGCGGTCTCGGGCGAATTGACGACGACCTTGCTGTCCTTGTCGATCAGCGCGCCGCCGTGCGCCCACAGCGCCCAGTGCAGCCAGCCATTGGCATCGCCCGACGCGTGGCCGAGCGCCATGCCGGCCGGCGTGCCGTTCTTATTCATGCCCTTCACCAGATCGGAGAAGCCGGCGAGGTCCTTCGGAAACTCCTTGTGGCCGGCCTTCTCGGCCGCGCTGATCCGGTAGTTGACGAGGCCGCCGGTCGCCGCCACCGGGATGCCGATCCACTTGCCGTTGAACATGCCGTAGGCCTTGCCGGAGTCGCTCCAGCCGCCGCACTTCTTGGCAAGATAATCGGCGACGTCCGACACGTCGGTGCACTTGTTCGGGAACAGGAACGGCAGCGAGTACAGACCCCACACCATGTCGAGCCCCTGCCCGGTGTTGGCGGCGACCGACGCCTTGGGCTGGATGTCGTCGTAGGACTCGTTGGAGACGTTGATGGTGACGTTGTTGGCCTTCTGGAACGCGTCGACGATCTTCATGAAGGCGACGTCTTCGGCTTCGACGAACCGCTTCCAGCGCAGCAGATTGATCTTGGCACCGGGCTCCGGCTTCCACGGCGAGGCCTGCGCCCAGGCCTTGGCGTAGCCGAGCAACTGGTCGGCGGACATCGTCGCTGCCGTGGCCAACGTGATCGCGCCACCCTTCAACAACGTGCGGCGATCGAGGGTAAAGTCCGTCATCTGTCGTTCACTCCCTATGTTCCGCTTTATGCATTGGTTCGTTGATCGACCAATTCTTGTATCTGTCTGCCACGCTCTAAATCCGCCGGCCGCTCTCCTTGTCGAACAGATGCGCGACATCGGCGCGCGGCTGCAGATGGATCAGATCGCCGGGCGCGACCGGATGCCGTTCGCGGAACACCGCGATCACTTCCTGATCGCCAACCCGCGCCACGATCTGGGTTTCCGAGCCGGTCGGCTCGACCACCGCGACCTCGGCCGCAATGCCGCTGTCGGCGAAGTCGAGATGCTCGGGACGAATGCCATAGGAGACGGTGCGGCCGTTGCCGTTGGCCGGCGCCGCCATCACCGGCAGCTTGGCGCCGCTGGCGGTCTCGACATAGGGCTGGCCGCCGTTCACCTTCAGCGTGCCGTCGAGGAAGTTCATCGCCGGCGAGCCGATGAAGCCGGCGACGAATTTGTTGTCAGGCCGGTCGTACAGATCCAGCGGCGCGCCGATCTGCTCGACCACGCCGTCCTGCATCACCACGATCTTGTCGGCCATCGTCATCGCCTCGATCTGGTCGTGGGTGACGTAAACCGTGGTGGTCTTCAGCCGCTGATGCAGTTCCTTGATCTCGGTGCGCATCGCCACCCGCAGCTTGGCGTCGAGGTTGGACAGCGGCTCGTCGAACAGGAACACCTGCGGATCGCGCACGATCGCCCGGCCCATCGCGACGCGCTGGCGCTGGCCGCCGGAGAGCTGGCGCGGATAGCGGTCGAGCAATTTGCCGAGATCGAGGATGTCGGCGGCGCGCCGCACTTTACTGTCGATGGTCTTCTGATCGGCGCCGCGCAGCTTCAGCGAGAAGCCCATGTTCTGGGCGACGGTCATGTGCGGATATAACGCGTAGTTCTGGAACACCATGGCGATGTCCCGCTCCTTCGGCTGCACGTCGTTGACGACGCGCTCGCCGATCGAGATCGTTCCTGCGGTGATTTTTTCCAGCCCTGCGAGCATCCGCAGCAAAGTGGATTTGCCGCAGCCGGACGGGCCGACCAGAACGACGAACTCACCATCTTCGATGGGAACAGTCACGCCGTGCAATACTTCGAAGCCGCCGAAAGACTTACGCACGTCGTGAATCTGCACCGACGCCATCCAGCACCTCCCGATGTCCCGCCATTTATTGCGGTCGTTGCCGCCGGCGTGAGACTTATGTTGACGCAACTCTTAGCAGAATATTTCGCCGCTGTCGCGCTCGCAAATTAGTCCGGCGTGATCACACTACGCCGATTGCGTAGCGCGGTGCGACATGCCAGCATGCGCGCCGTTCCATGCTCAGCAAAGGCGCTCAAAACATCCGCTTCAAGGATGTGTGCGGTGCGGGAGACACGATGACGAAGCACGATGCCGGCAGCCCCCGGCGCAAACTCCGGTCCAGCGAATGGTTCAACGATCCGCATAATCCGGGAATGACCGCGCTCTATCTGGAGCGCTATTTGAACTACGGACTGACCCGCGCGGAACTGCAGTCCGGCAAGCCGATCATCGGCATCGCCCAGACCGGCAATGACCTGTCGCCGTGCAACCGGCACCATCTCGATCTGGCGCAGCGCGTCCGCGAAGGCATCCGGGCGGCCGGCGGCATCGCGATGGAGTTTCCGGTGCATCCGATCCAGGAGACCGGCAAGCGGCCGACCGCGGCGCTCGACCGCAATCTCGCGTATCTCGGCCTGGTCGAAGTGCTGTTCGGCTACCCGCTCGACGGCGTGGTGCTGACCACCGGCTGCGACAAGACTACGCCGGCCTGCCTGATGGCGGCCGCAACCGTGAATATTCCGGCGATCGTGCTGTCGGGCGGCCCGATGCTCAACGGCTGGCACAATGGCGAGCGCACCGGCTCCGGCACGGTGGTGTGGAAGTCGCGCGAGCGGCTTGCCGCCGGCGAGATCGACTACGAACAGTTCATGGAGATCGTCGCCTCCTCGGCGCCATCGGTTGGGCACTGCAACACCATGGGCACCGCCTCGACGATGAACTCGCTGGCCGAAGCGCTCGGCATGTCGCTGCCCGGCTGCGCCGCGATCCCGGCGCCATATCGCGAACGCGGCCAGATCGCCTACGAGACCGGCGTGCGCGCCGTTGAGATGGTGTGGGAGGATCTGAAGCCGTCCGATATCCTGACGCGCAAGGCATTCGAGAACGCCATCGTGGTCAATTCGGCGATCGGCGGCTCGACCAATGCGCCGATCCATCTCAACGCGCTGGCCCGTCACGTCGGCGTCGAGCTATCGATCGACGACTGGCAGAGCGTCGGCCACGCCATTCCGCTGCTGGTCAATCTGCAGCCCGCCGGTCTCTATCTCGGCGAGGAGTATCACCGCGCCGGCGGCGTGCCGACGGTGGTCGGCGAATTGATGCGCCACGGCAAGATCCACCAGGACGCGCTGACGGTGAACGGCAAGACCATGGGCGAGAACTGCGCCGGCGCGCCCGCCCCGGATGGCGACGTGATCCATCGCTACGACACGCCGCTGGTGCATGACGCCGGCTTCCTGGTGCTGCGCGGCAATCTGTTCGATTCCGCGATCATGAAGACCAGCGTGATCAGCCTCGAATTCCGCGAGCGCTATCTGTCCAATCCGAAGGACCCAAACGCGTTCGAGGGCCGCGCCATCGTGTTCGAAGGGCCGGAGGATTACCACCACCGCATCGACGATCCGGCGCTCGATATCGACGAGCATTGCATCCTGTTCGTGCGCGGCACCGGGCCGATCGGCTATCCGGGCGGCGCCGAAGTGGTCAACATGCAGCCGCCGGCGGCGCTGATTAAACGCGGCATCCACTCGCTGCCGTGCATCGGCGACGGCCGCCAGTCCGGCACCTCGGGCTCACCGTCGATCCTCAACGCCACGCCGGAAGCCGCCGCTAATGGCGGGCTGGCGCTGCTGAAGACCGGCGATCGCGTCCGCATCGACCTCAACAAGGGCAGCGCCGACATCCTGATCTCGGACGAGGAGCTGAAGCAGCGCCGCGCCGACCTCGCCGCCCACGGCGGCTTCGCCTATCCGAAGCACCAGACGCCGTGGCAGGAGCTGTATCGCTCGACCGTCGGCCAGCACGCCACCGGCGCCTGCATGGAGTTCGCCACCCGCTACCAGAACATCGCCGGCGCCGTCGGCGTGGCGCGGCATAATCATTGATGGGGCGGCTTGGGCACGGCACGTGCCCATTACGATCGTCATGCGCGGGCTTGACCCGCGCATCCATCATCACACGAAGAACGATGGATGGCCGGCTCGAGCCCGGCCATGACGTCGTCGGGAGGAACCAGCATGACCGACCGCCTGAAAGGCAAACGCGCGTTCGTCACCGCGGCGGCGGCGGGGATTGGGCGGGCGTCGGCGATTGCGTTTGCGCGCGAGGGTGCCGAGGTGTTCGCGACCGATATCGATGACGCCGGGCTGGCGCCGCTCGCCGAGCACGGCATTGCGCGGACCGCGAAGCTCGATGTCCGCGACACCGCGGCGGTCGAAGCGATCGCCCGCGAGGCCGGCACCGTCGACATTCTGCTCAACGCCGCCGGCTTCGTGCATCACGGCACGGTGCTCGACTGTTCGGATACGGATTGGGACTTCTCGTTCGACCTCAACGTCAAGTCGATGCACCGCACCATCCGCGCGTTTCTGCCCGCGATGCTGGAAGCGGGCCGCGGTTCGATCGTCAACATCTCGTCGGCCGCCGGCGTGTTCAAGGCGGCGCCGAACCGCTACGTCTATGGTGCAACGAAAGCCGCGGTGGCGGCACTGACCCGCGCGGTCGCGGTCGATTTCATCACCCGCGGCATCCGCTGCAATGCGATCTGCCCGGGCACGATCGAAACGCCGTCGATGCTCGGCCGCGCCGCCGCGCTTGGGCCGCAGGGCCGCGAGATGTTCGTGTCGCGCCAGCCGATGGGCCGTCTCGGCAATGCCGAGGAAATCGCCGCGCTGGCGGTGTACCTCGCCTCCGACGAAAGCGCGTTCACCACCGGCGTCGCGCATATCATCGATGGCGGTTGGACGTTGTAACGCTGTCATTGCGAGGAGCGAAGCGACGAAGCAATCCAGTTCAGTGCTCGTAGTCCTGGATTGCTTCGCTTCGCTCGCAATGACGAACTCGAGGCTCGGGCAAAGGATACACGTCAGATGAACACCATCGACCTCAACCATCGCTGCGCCGTGGTCACCGGCGGGGCGCAGGGGATTGGACGGGCGATCGCGGAGCGGTTCGTTGCGTCGGGTGCCAAGGTGGCGCTGTGGGATCATGACCTCGCGCTGGCCGAGCGGACCGCCAAGGAAATCGGCGACGACGTGACGATCGCCGTTGCGGTCGACGTCACCGATCCGGTCGCGGTCGACCGCGCGCGTGACGCGACGCTGCAGGCGTTCGGCAAGATCGACATCCTGGTCAACAATGCCGGGATCGCCGGCGTCAACAAGACGGTGTGGGAGACCGACTACGCCGAGTGGCAACGGGTGCTGAAGCTGAACCTCGACGGGCCGTTTCTGTGCTGCAAGTCGGTGGTGCCGTCGATGATCGCGCATAAATACGGCCGCATCGTCAACATCGCCTCGATCGCCGGCAAGGAAGGCAACCCGAACGCCGCGCACTACTCGGCCTCGAAGGCCGGCGTGATCGCGCTGACCAAATCGCTCGGCAAGGAGCTGGCGTCCTACGACATCTCGGTCAACGCCGTGACGCCGGCCGCGGCGCGCACCGCGATCTTCGACCAGATGACGCAGCAGCATATCGACTTCATGCTGTCGAAGATTCCGAAGGGCCGCTTCGTACTGGTCGAAGAAGTCGCCGCCCTGGTAGCGTGGCTGGCGTCGGAAGACTGCGCGTTCTCGACCGGCGCAGTGTTCGACATCTCCGGCGGACGCGCGACGTATTAAGCTACGCACTTACCCCACAACGTCATTCCGGGGCGCGCGCAGCGCGAACCCGGAATCCCGAGATGGTCTGTGCCCCGCGAGAAGCCTTGCTTCGTGCGCTAACAAGTCTCCCCGTGTCATCCCCGCGCAGGCGGGGATCCAGTATCCCAGCGCGTCGACGATAACCACGAAGGCTCTGCAATACTGGTTCGCCCGCCTTGCGCGGGCGATGACGGCTTTTAGCAGTTGTGTTCGTCGTTCCGGGTCGCCGCGGGCGACGCGCGCAAAAGCCTTGCGTCGTGCGCTAACAAGTCTCCCCATGTCATCCCCGCGCAGGCGGGGATCCAGTATCCCAGGGCGTCGATGATAACCACGATGGCTCTGCAATACTGGTTCGCCCGCCTGCGCGGGCGATGACGGTCGTTGGTCATTGCCCGCAGCAGATTTCAGGTTCGCGAGCTTTCGCTCGTGCCCCGGAATGACGGCGCAGGGATGATGTGGACGAGACAACAGGCTGGAAGCGTCACACTGACAGGCTGCCGCGGAGGCCGACAGGCTCAGCCAGTCAGAGCCTCCCTTAGCCCTTCCCTTTGGTCCGGAAGATTACCGGCAGGCTGAAGG
>NZ_QTKI01000174.1:0-9249 GCF_010820945.1 Rhodopseudomonas sp. BR0C11 | reverse complement strand
GCGCCAGGGCGATCGGCAGTTTGAGTTCGTTGCCGACACCCGGGATGTAGGTGCCCGCGAGGTTCTCGAACACGCCGACCAGGAAGCCGCCGACCACTGCGCCGAACGGACTGGACAGACCGCCGAGCACCGCTGCGGCAAACCCGTAGATCAGCACGCCGCCCATCATGTTGGGCTCGAGGAACACCACCGGAGCGATCAGCATGCCGGCGATCGAACCGATCGCGGCCGCCATGCCCCAACCGAGGGCGATCATCCACGATGTGTTGATGCCGACCAGCCGCGCCGATTCAGGCTGCGACGCCGCCGCCCGCATCGCCAGACCGATCCTGGTGTACTGGAAGAACAGGAACAGCAGGATCAGCAGCACGATGGTGACGCCGATCATCCCGGCCTGGTGGGTCGAGATCAGCTGGCTGCCGAGGAACGGCGAGGAGCCGAACGGCGACGGGAACTGCTTGATGGTGAAGTCCCAGGTCAGGCCCGCGACCGAGTTGATGATCGCGAACAGGGCGATAAAGCCCGCGACGTGGGTCAGCACCGGCGCGTTGCCGAGCGGCTTGAACAGCGCCCGCTCGATGATCACGCCGCCCGCGAACGAGAACGCCAGCGTCAGCACGAAAGCGCCCCAATACGGCACGCCCCACTGCATCAGCTGCCAGGCGACGAAGGTCGAGAACATCGCCATTTCGCCCTGGGCGAAGTTGAGGTGGTCGATCGCCTGGTAGATCATCACCACGGCGAGCGCCATACAGGCATAGATCGCACCGGTGGCGATGCCAGCCAGGATTTGGTTCAGAAACAGATCCATGGCCGTCTCCTCAGTAGCCCAGATAAGATTTGCGGACGTCTTCGTTGCTGGCGATCTCCGCCGCATTGCCAGACATCACGATCCGCCCGGTCTCGATCACATACGCCTTGTCGGCGAGTTCGAGCGCGAGCTGGGCGTTCTGTTCGACCACCAGGATGGTGACCTTGTCCTCGCGGTTGATCTTGCCGAGGATCTTGAACAGATCCCGCACGATCAGCGGCGCGAGGCCGAACGAAGGCTCGTCCAGCAGCATCAGCCGCGGCCGCAGCATCAGCGCGCGGGCGACCGCGAGCATCTGCTGCTCACCGCCGGACAACGTGCCGGCCTGTTGGGTGTGGCGCTGCTTGAGCACCGGGAAATGCGCGTACATCCGCTCGATGTCCGAGGCGATCGCCTTGGTATCCTTGCGGGTCATCGCGCCGAGTTGCAGGTTCTCCTCCACGGTCATCGTGGTGAAGGTGCCGCGGCCCTGAGGCACATGGGCGATGCCGAGCTTGACGATGGATTCGGTCGAGCTTCGGTTGATCGCCTTGCCTTCGAACTCGATCGTGCCGGTCGAGCGCACCATGTTGCAGATCGCCCGCAGCGTGGTGGTCTTGCCTGCGCCGTTGGCGCCGAGCAGGGTGGTGAGGCTGCCTTCGTGCAGGTCGAATTCGAGCCCGTGCAGCGCTTGGACCTGGCCGTAATAGGCGCGCAGGTCGCGAACGTTGAGCATCGCGGTCATTGTTCGTCTTTGCTCCCCAGATAGGCCTTGATCACATCCGGGTCGTTCTGCACCTGGGTCGGCGTCCCCTCTGCGAGCTTGCGTCCGAAATTGAGCGCGACCACGTAGTCGGCTGTGGACATCACCATGCCCATGTGGTGTTCGACCAGCAGCACGGTGATGCCGCGGTCGTCGCGAATGCGGCGGATCAGGTCGCCGAGGATATAGACTTCCTCGTGATTGAGACCGCCGGCCGGTTCGTCGAGCAGCAGGATCTTGGGTTCTGCGGCGAGCGCACGCGCCAGTTCGACGCGCTTCTGGGTGCCGAACGGCAGGCCCGACACCGTGGTGTGGCCGACGCTGCGCAGATCGAGATAGCCGAGGATATCGTCGACCTTCTTGTTCAGCGCCTTCTCGGTGCTGCGGATCCACGGCATGCGCAGCGAATCCGAAACGATATCGCTGTTGGTGCGGCAATGCGCGCCGACGCGCACGTTGTCGATCACCGACATGTTCGGGAACAGCGCGACGTTCTGGAACGTGCGGCCGATGCCGATCTCCGCGATGCGGTGCGGCGGCCGCGTCAGAATGCTCTCGCCTTCGAGCAGGATGTCGCCTTTGCTCGGCTGATACAGCCGCGACAGGCAGTTGAACAACGTGGTCTTGCCGGCGCCGTTCGGGCCGATCAGTCCGAGGATCTGACCCTTTTGCATGTTGAAAGAAATGCCGTTCAGGGCGACGATGCCACCGAACACGACGCTGACGTCGCGCACCGCGAGAAGCGGCGACGCGGAAGAAGAAGACTGAGCCTGCATCATTTGCAGTGGCCCGGTCGAGGCAGCGTTTTGCTACCTGATCCCCTCGACGACACGCGCAACTTTCCCTCCTTTTGTTCTTTTGTTATCGGATTTTCTTGGTTGCGGCGCAGCTACTCCCCCGAGCGCCGCTTCGATTTTCCTTACCATCGCGACAAGGCGAGGTCCAATGTCGTTGATCAGCCGCTCTTCCGTGAAACGGAAAGCCGGCGCGCCACAGTTGAACGCGTAGGGGCCGGTACCATCGTTGAGTGTGAGTGCAACGCCCGCGGCGTGCACATCGTCCTGCCACTCGCCGACCGAGATCGCAAAGCCGTGCTTGGCGACCATCTCCTCGGAGCGTTCGATGCCTTCTTTGATGCGCGGCCAGCGGCTGCCGTAGTATTCGCGCATTTCCTTCATTAAAACCGCGCGTTCTTCGCTTTGCAGCGCACACAAGTAAGCGCGGCCCATCGCGGTGGTGGCGATCGGGATTCGCGAGCCGACGTCGAGTTGCACGCCGACGGTGAGGCTCGATCGCGCCTGGCCGACATAGATCATGCTGATCCGGTCGCGCGCTCCGACCGCGACCGCGCCGCCGGTCTGCTGCATCAATTCGTCGCGGTAGGGCTGTGACAAATGCCGGACGCCGAGATTGGCGAGCGCCGCATAGCCGAGCGACATCGCGGCCGGCGCGAGTTGATACTTTTCGAAGCGCGGAACCTGCGTGAGATAGCCGAGCTTGGTGAGGGTGTAGGTCAGCCGCGAAATCGTCGGCTTGGGCAATTTGGTGCGCGCCGCCAATTCCTGGTTGCCGAGCAGCCCGTCATTGGGGCCGAATGCGCGAAGCACTTCCAGGCCGCGGGACAGAGCCACCACGAAACTGCGGTCGGTTGCTGGTTTCTTCGGTGGACGCTTCATCCCTGCACGGCTTTTGGTTTTATGGACGTCGTTGACAATCGACGCTCTTCAAAATAACCCTCGCTGTCAAGATGTGGAATTAATTTTCGCAGTGCGAAACAAACTAAGAAACGCAAACCCAAGGAGAACGGCATGAGCGAAGTAGTCACACGCGCAACGCAGGATCAGGTCGCGATCGTCACGGTCGACAGTCCGCCGGTCAATGCGCTCAGTGCGGCTGTTCGCCGCGGCATTCTGGAAAACGTCAACGCCGCCGTTGCCGATCCCGCCGTGCAGGCGATCGTGCTGGTGTGCGCGGGCCGCACCTTCATCGCCGGCGCCGACATCACCGAATTCGGCAAGCCGGCGCAGCCGCCGGCGCTCAACGACGTCATCGCCGCGCTGGAGAATTCGCCGAAGCCGACGATCGCGGCGATCCACGGCACCGCGCTCGGCGGCGGTCTCGAAGTCGCGCTCGGCTGCCATTTCCGCGTCGCCGTCAAGGAAGCCAAGCTCGGTCTGCCGGAAGTCAAGCTCGGCCTGTTGCCGGGCGCCGGCGGTACGCAGCGCCTGCCGCGCGCGGTCGGTCCTGAGCTCGCGGTGCAGATGATCGTCGGCGGCAGCCCGATCGGCGCCGCTGAAGCGCTCAAGCATGGCCTGGTCGAAGAGATCGTCGAGAATCTGGTCGCGGGCGCGGTGGCGTTCGCCACGAAGGTGGTGGCCGAGAAGCGCCCGCTGCGCCGGCTGCGCGACGATGATTCCAAGCTCGCCGCCGCCAAGGCCGATCGCTCGATCTTCACCAATGCGGTCGCGGCGATGACCAAGAAGGCGCGCGGCCTCGAAGCGCCGTTCGCCTGCGCCGACGCGATCGGCGCGGCAATCGATCTACCGTTCGAGGAGGGGCTGAAGAAGGAGCGCGAGGGCTTCATGAAGCTCGTCGTGTCCGATCAGTCGAAGGCGCAGCGCTACGCGTTCTTCGCCGAGCGTGAAGCCGCCAAGGTCGACGGCGTGCCGGACGGCACCAAGCCGCGCCCGGTGGCGCGCGTTGCGATCATCGGCGCCGGCACCATGGGCGGCGGCATCGCGATGTCGTTCGCCAATGCGGGCATCCCGGTGACGCTGATCGAGACCGGCGAGGAGCAGCTCAAGCGCGGCATGGGCATCATGCAGAAGAACTACGAAGCCACCGCGGCGCGCGGCGGCATCCCGGCGGACGCGCCCGCCAAGCGGATGGGCCTGATCACCGGCGTGGTCGGCCTCGAGAACGTCAAGGATGCCGATCTGATCATCGAGGCGGTGTTCGAAACCATGGCGGTGAAGAAGGAAGTGTTCACCGCGATCGATGCCCACGCCAAGCCGGGCGCGGTGCTGGCGTCCAACACTTCGTATCTGTCGATCGACGAGATCGCCGCCACCACCAAGCGTCCGCAGGACGTGCTCGGCATGCACTTCTTCTCGCCGGCCAACGTGATGAAGCTCTGCGAAATCGTGCGCGGCGCCAAGACCGCGCCGGACGCGCTGCTCACCGCGGTGTCGATTGCCAAGAAGATCGCCAAGGTGCCGGTCGTGGTCGGCGTCTGCGACGGCTTCGTCGGCAACCGCATGCTCGCAGCCCGCTCCAAGCAGTCCGAAAAGCTGCTGTTCGAAGGCGCACTGCCGCAGCAGGTCGACGCCGTCGTCACCAAGTTCGGCATGCCGATGGGCCCGTTCGCGATGGGCGATCTCGCCGGCCTCGATATCGGCTGGCGCTCGCGCAAGGACCGCGGCATCAAGTCGGAGATCGCGGACGCGCTGTGCGAAGCCGGCCGGTTCGGCCAAAAGACCGGCAAGGGCTACTACAAGTACGAAGCCGGCTCGCGCGCTCCGATGCCCGATCCGGAAGTCGAGACGCTGATCAACGACACGCTCGCCAAGCTCGGCCTGAAGCGCCGCGACATCACCGACGAGGAGATCCTCGAGCGGATGGTGTACCCGATGATCAACGAGGGCGCCCGCATTCTCGAAGAGAAGATCGCGGCGCGTCCGAGCGACATCGACGTGGTCTGGCTGTACGGCTACGGCTGGCCGATCTATCGCGGCGGCCCGATGCACTATGCCGACAGCGTCGGCCTCAAGCACATCGCCGAGCGGCTGTCGGCCTACGCCAAGGCCACCAACGATCCGTCGCTGGAGCCGGCGCCGCTGCTCGCCCGCCTCGCCGCCGAAGGCAAGACCTTCGCCTCGCTCACGCAGCCGTCCAAGGCCGCGGCGTGATCGCTGTTCTCCCTCTCCCGCTTGCGGGAGAGGGCCGGGGTAGGGGCGACGCGGCATAGTGCCTGGGGACCCCACCCCCTCCCCGCAAGGTGGAGGGGAGACAATGACGTAATGCTATTCCTGCCAGAAACGAAGAGCCGTTAATTCACCCCCAAATCGCGAAGTGGCCCCGCATGTCCCATCCCGGTGAGCAGTACTATCCGCCTGGCGTTCGCTGGGATGCGCCAATCGCTAGGGGGACGTTGCCGGATCTGCTGGCGCAGGCCGCGAAGGACTATGCGTCGCGGCCTGCGCTGGAGTTTCGTGATCGGCAGATCACCTACACCAAGCTCGAAGCGATGGCCGAGACCGCGGCGGCCGCGCTGCTCGCTGCAGGCTATGGCCGCGACTCCTCGGTCGCGCTGTATATCGGCAACACGCCGGACCATCCGATCAATTTCTTCGGCGCGCTGAAGGCCGGCGCCCGCGTCGTGCATCTGTCGCCGCTCGATGGCGAGCGGGCGCTGTCGCACAAGCTCAGCGACTCCGGCGCACGGGTGCTGATTACCACCGATTCCGCCGCACTGCTGCCAATGGCCGAGAGGTTTCTCGCCAAGGGGCTGCTCGACCGCCTGATCGTGTGCAGCGATGCGAGCTGGGGCGAGTCGGCCACGCCGCTGGCGCCGCTGCCCAGCGATCCGCGGGTGATTACTTACGCCGACTTCATCAAGGGCGCCTCCAAGCCCATGGCCTGGCCGGCGATTGTGCCGGACGATATCGCGCTGTTGCAGTACACCGGCGGCACCACCGGGCTGCCGAAGGGCGCGATGCTCACCCATTCCAACCTGACCTCGGCGGTGTCGATCTACGACGTCTGGGGTCTGGTGCGCGCCAACAGCGGCGGCATTCATCGCGTGATCTGCGTGCTGCCGCTGTTCCACATCTACGCGCTCACCGTGATCCTGCTGCGTTGCCTGAAGCAGGGCGATCTGATCTCGCTGCATCAGCGCTTCGACGTCGCCGCGGTGTTCCGCGACATCGAGGAGAAGCGCGCCACCGTGTTCCCCGGCGTCCCGACGATGTGGATCGCGCTCGCCAATGATCCGTCGCTGGAGAAGCGGGATCTGTCGTCGCTGACGATGGCTGGCTCCGGCGGCGCGCCGCTGCCGGTCGAGGTCGCGCGGCTGTTCGAGCGCAAGACCAATCTGAAGCTGAAGAGCGGCTGGGGCATGACCGAGACTTGCTCGCCCGGGACCGGCCATCCGCCGGAAGGGCCTGATAAGCCGGGCTCGATCGGCCTGATGCTGCCGGGCATCGAACTCGATGTCGTGGCGCTCGACGATCCGAAGCGCGTGCTGCCGCCGGGCGAAGTCGGCGAGCTCCGCGTCCGCGGTCCAAACGTCACCAAGGGCTATTGGAACCGGCCGGAGGAGTCCGCTCACAGTTTCGTCGGCGACCGTTTTCTCACCGGCGACATCGGCTATATGGACCAGGATGGCTACTTCTTCCTGGTCGACCGCAAGAAGGACATGATCATCTCCGGCGGATTCAACGTCTATCCGCAGATGATCGAGCAGGCGATCTACGAACACCCCGCGGTGCAGGAAGTGATCGTGATCGGCGTGCCGGACGATTACCGGGGCGAGGCGGCGAAGGCGTTCATCAAGCTGCGCGACGGGGCGCAGCCGTTCAGCATCGACGAGCTGCGTGCCTTCCTCACCGGTAAGCTCGGCAAGCACGAGCTGCCGACCGCCGTGGAGTTTCGCGACGAACTGCCGCGCACCACGGTGGGCAAACTGTCCCGCCACGAACTGCGCAGCCAGCAGACCACCACCAAGACACAGACCAAGTAATTCGTAACAGCAACCCCGCAGGAGCCTGCATATGACCGAGGCCGTTATCGTTTCAACCGCGCGCACGCCGATCGGCAAGGCGTATCGCGGCGCCCTCAACGCCACCGAGGGCGCCACGCTGCTCGGCCACGCCATCGAGCACGCGGTGAAGCGCGCCGGCATCGACCCGAAGGAGGTCGAGGACGTGGTGATGGGCGCGGCGATGCAGCAGGGCGCCACCGGCGGCAACATCGCCCGTAAGGCGCTGCTGCGCGCCGGCCTGCCGGTGACCACCGCCGGCACCACCATCGACCGCCAGTGCGCCTCCGGCCTGCAGGCGATCGCGCTGGCCGCCCGCTCGGTGCTGTTCGACGGCGTCGAGATCGCGGTCGGCGGTGGCGGCGAGTCGATCTCGCTGGTGCAGAACGACAAGATGAACAGCTTCCACGCCGTCGATCCGGCGCTGCAGGCGATCAAGGGCGACGTCTACATGGCGATGCTCGACACCGCCGAAACCGTGGCGAAGCGCTACGGCATCTCGCGCGAGCGCCAGGACGAGTACTCGCTCGAGAGCCAGCGTCGCACCGCGGCGGCGCAGCAGGGCGGCAAGTTCAACGACGAAATCGCGCCGATCTCGACCAAGATGGGCGTCGTCGACAAGGCGACTGGCGAGGTGTCGTTCAAGGACATCACCCTGTCGCAGGACGAGGGCCCGCGGCCGGAGACCACCGCTGAGGGGCTGGCTGGATTGAAGGCCGTGCGCGGCGAAGGCTTCACCATCACCGCCGGCAATGCCAGCCAGCTGTCGGACGGCGCCTCGGCCACGGTGATCATGAGCGACAAGACCGCGGCCGCGAAGGGCCTCAAGCCGCTTGGCATCTTCCGCGGTATGGTCTCCTACGGCTGCGAGCCGGACGAGATGGGCATCGGCCCGGTGTTCGCGGTGCCGCGCCTGCTGAAGCGCCACGGCCTCAGCGTCGACGACATCGGCCTGTGGGAGCTGAACGAAGCCTTCGCGGTGCAGGTGCTGTATTGCCGCGATAAGCTCGGCATCGATCCGGAGAAGCTGAATGTTAACGGCGGTGCGATCTCGGTCGGCCATCCCTACGGCATGTCGGGCGCGCGCCTGGCCAGTCACGCGCTGATTGAAGGCCGCCGCCGCAAGGTGAAGTATGCAGTGGTGACGATGTGCGTCGGCGGCGGCATGGGCTCCGCCGGCCTGTTCGAGATCGTGCAGTAAGCCTCACGGGAGTCATTCCGGGGCGCGAGCGCAGCTCGCGAACCCGGAATGACGAATGATAGTTTCGTAGACGAATTCGACCCAAGGAGGATCCGATGGATCTGAATTTCAGCAAAGAAGAGATCGCGTTCCGCGACGAGGTGCGGCAGTTCTTCAAGGACAATGTGCCGGCCAAGACGCGGCAGAAATTGATCGAAGGCCGCCACAACACCAAGGAAGAAATGGTCGAGTGGTACCGCATCCTCAACAAGAAGGGCTGGGCGGTGACGCACTGGCCGAAGGAATACGGCGGCACCGGCTGGAGCTCGGTGCAGCACTACATCTTCAATGAGGAGCTGCAGGCCGCGCCCGCGCCGCAGCCGCTCGCCTTCGGCGTCTCGATGGTCGGCCCGGTGATCTACACCTTCGGCAGCGAGGAGCAGAAGAAGCGCTTCCTGCCGCGCATCGCCAATGTCGATGATTGGTGGTGCCAGGGCTTCTCCGAGCCGGGCTCGGGCTCCGACCTCGCGTCGCTCAAGACCAAGGCGGAGAAGAAGGGCGACAAGTGGATCATCAACGGCCAGAAGACCTGGACCACGCTGGCGCAGCACGCCGACTGGATATTCTGCCTGTGCCGCACTGATCCGGCCGCCAAGAAGCAGGAAGGCATCTCCTTCATCTTGGTCGACATGAAGACCAAGGGCATCACCGTCCGTCCGATCCAGACCACCGACGCCGGCCACGACGCCAACGAAGTG
>NZ_QTKI01000173.1:0-9292 GCF_010820945.1 Rhodopseudomonas sp. BR0C11 | reverse complement strand
CGACTGCATTGTCGGTCACGGCGTGCTCGGTCGTTTGTTGGCGCGGATTTCGATCGCGCTCGGCAATCCGCCGCCGGTGGTGTGGGAAAAGAACCCGATCCGCAGCGACGGTGCCGAAGGTTATGCGGTGGTCGATCCCGCATCCGACGAACGTCGCGACTATCGCAGCATCTACGACGTCAGCGGCGATCCAAAATTACTCGACACTTTGATCTCGCGCATCGCGGCCACCGGCGAGATCGTGCTCGCTGGATTTTACAGCGAGCCGCTGTCGTTCTCGTTCCCGCCCGCTTTCATGCGTGAAGCACGCATTCGGGTTGCGGCGGAATGGCAGCCGCCGGACATCGGCGCCACCAAGGCGCTGATCGAAAGCGGCAAGCTCTCGCTCGATGGACTGATCACGCACCACCAGGAGGCGGCGTCGGCACCCGACGCCTATCGGATCGCTTTCGAAGACCCTGCTTGCCTCAAAATGGTTCTGAATTGGAGACCGAGCTGATGAACGTCGTTCCGCAGATCAGCCTGCAAGACGCACAACTCCGGGCCGAGGCGTCGGTTGAACCCGATGCCCCGGTGACGACTCCCGTCACCAAGGAAACCCAGATCATTGCGATCTACGGCAAAGGCGGTATCGGCAAGAGCTTCACGCTCGCCAACCTGTCTTACATGATGGCGCAGCAGGGCAAGAAAGTGCTGCTGATCGGCTGCGATCCGAAGAGTGACACCACGTCGCTGCTGTTCGGCGGCAAGGCCACTCCGACCATCATCGAGACCTCGTCGAAGAAGAAGCTCGCCGGCGAGGAAGTCACCATCAGCGACGTCTGCTTCAAGCGCGATGGCGTTTTCGCGATGGAGCTCGGCGGTCCGGAAGTCGGCCGCGGCTGCGGCGGTCGCGGCATCATCCACGGCTTCGAAACCCTTGAGAAGCTCGGCTTCCACGAGTGGGGCTTCGACTACGTGCTGCTCGACTTCCTCGGCGACGTGGTGTGCGGCGGCTTCGGTCTGCCGATCGCCCGCGACATGTGCCAGAAGGTGATCATCGTCGGCTCCAACGACCTGCAGTCGCTGTACGTCGCCAACAACGTGTGTTCGGCGGTCGAGTACTTCCGCAAGCTCGGCGGCAATGTCGGCGTCGCCGGCATGGTGATCAACAAGGATGACGGCACCGGCGAAGCCCAGGCGTTCGCTAAGGCGGCCGGGATTCCGGTGCTGTCGGCGATTCCCGCCGACGAAGGCATCCGCCGCAAGAGCGCCAACTACGAGATCGTCGCGCTGCCGGACGGGCAGTGGGGCCCGCTGTTCGCGACGCTCGCCGAGAATGTCGCCACGGCGCCGCCGGTTCGGCCGAAGCCGCTCACCCAGGATGGTCTGCTCGGCTTGTTCTCCAGCGACGTTACCGGTCGCGATGTCGTGCTCGAGCCCGCCACGATGGAAGATATGTGCGGCGCCTCGGTGCTGAACAAGCCGTCGCTCGAAGTGATCTACGACGAGGTCTGAGATCGGGTGATCGGGAGTTCGTCATGAGTGGGATGTCTCGTTATTCCGGCCGTATCGCCGGGTCGATCGGCGACGATGCGGCGGACTTTTCCGTCGACATCGACGCGCCCGCGATCAATGAAGCCGCGACCAAAACCGACGGTCTCGGCTGCCATGCCGGCGCTGCCGAGATGAAAGCGGCGGCGCAAGCCGCCGGCAAGAGCGACGTGCTCGAACGCTACGCCGCCGACTATCCGAAGGGACCGCACGATCAGCCGCAGAGCATGTGCCCGGCGTTTGGTTCGCTCCGCGTCGGCCTGCGGATGCGCCGCACCGCGACCGTGCTGTCCGGCTCGGCCTGCTGCGTGTACGGCCTGACCTTCGTGTCGCACTTCTACGGCGCCCGCCGCACCGTCGGCTACGTGCCGTTCAGTTCGGAAACGCTGGTCACCGGCAAGCTGTTCGAAGACATCCGCGAGGCAGTCTACAAGCTGGCCGATCCGGCGCAGTACGACACCATCATCATCACCAATCTCTGCGTGCCGACCGCGTCGGGCGTGCCGCTCGATCTGCTGCCGAAGGAGATCAACGGCGTCCGCATCATCGGCATCGACGTGCCGGGATTCGGCGTGCCGACTCACGCCGAGGCCAAGGACGTACTGTCCGGCGCGATGCTCGAATACGCCCGCAAGGAAGCCGAGCAGGGCCCGGTGCAGGCGCCGCGCGGCGGCCGCAGCGAGCGTCCGACCGTGACGTTGCTGGGTGAAATGTTCCCGGCCGATCCGGTTGGTATCAACCTGATGCTCGACCCGCTCGGCCTCGCCGTGGGTCCGGTTGTGCCGACCCGCGAGTGGCGTGAGCTCTATGCTGCGCTCGACTGCCAGGTCGTCGCGGCAATTCACCCGTTCTACAAATCGTGCATTCGCCAGTTCGATCTCGCCGGCCGCAAGGTCGTCGGCTCGGCGCCGGTCGGTCACGACGGCACCGAAGCGTGGCTGGAAGCGATCGGCACGGCGTGCAACGTCGAGCGCTCCAAGATCGACGCCGCCAAGAATCGTTTCCTGCCGGCCATCAAGGCCGCGCTCGCCGCCAAGCCGATCAATGCGCGTATCACCGTGTCGGGCTACGAAGGCTCGGAGCTGTTGGTCGCGCGTCTGCTGATCGAGAGCGGCGCGAACGTGCCTTATGTCGGCACCGCGGTACCGCGCACGCAGTGGTCGGATCCGGATCGCGAATGGCTCGAGGCCAAGGGCGTGCGGGTGCAGTACCGCGCTTCGCTCGAGCAGGACTTCGCGGCGGTCGATGAATTCAAGCCGGATCTCGCCATCGGCACCACCCCGGTGGTGCAGAAGGCCAAGACGATGTCGATCCCGGCCTTGTACTTCACCAACCTGATCTCGGCGCGGCCGCTGTTCGGTCCCGCCGGCGCCGGCTCGCTGGCGCAAGTGATCAACGCCGCGCTCGGCAACAAGGCGCGATTCGACGAGATGAAGGAGTTCTTCGGCGACGTCGGGCAGGGCTATGCCGCCGGCGTCTGGGAAGACACTCCGAAGGACGTTCCGGCCTATCGCGAGAAGTACAAGAAGCAGATCGAAGCCGCAGCAAAGAAGCGCAAGGCGGAGGAGATGATCTGATGCTCGTCCTCGATCACGATCGCGCCGGCGGCTATTGGGGCGCCGTGTACGCCTTCACCGCGGTGAAGGGCCTGCAGGTGATCATCGACGGTCCGGTCGGTTGCGAAAACCTGCCGGTGACCTCGGTCCTGCACTACACCGATGCGCTGCCGCCGCACGAATTGCCGATCGTCGTCACCGGCCTCGGCGAAGAAGAACTCGGCAAGCTCGGCACCGAAGGCGCGATGCACCGCGCCCACAAGGCGCTTGATCCTTATCTGCCGGCCGTCGTCGTCACCGGCTCGATCGCCGAAATGATCGGCGGCGGCGTCACGCCCGAAGGCACCGGCATCAAGCGCTTCCTGCCGCGCACCATCGATGAGGATCAGTGGCAGAGCGCCGACCGTGCGATCTCGTGGCTGTGGAAAGAATACGGCCCGAAAAAAATTCCGGAGCGCAAGCGCAAGGACGGCGAGAAGCCGCGGGTCAACATCATCGGACCGATCTACGGCACCTTCAACATGCCGTCCGATCTCGCCGAAATCCGCCGGCTGATCGAAGGCATCGGCGCCGAAGTCAACATGGTGTTCCCGCTGGGCACACACCTGTCTGATATTCCCAAGCTGGTGAATGCCGACGTCAACGTCTGCATGTATCGGGAGTTCGGCCGGCTGCTGTGCGAATCACTCGAGCGGCCGTACCTGCAGGCGCCGATCGGTCTGCATTCGACCACGCGCTTCCTGCGCAAGCTCGGCGAACTCACCGGCCTCGATCCCGAGCCGTTCATCGAGCGCGAGAAGAACACCACCATCAAGCCGCTGTGGGATCTGTGGCGGTCGGTGACGCAAGACTTCTTCGGCACCGCCAGCTTCGCGATCGTCGCGACCGATACCTATGCCCGCGGCGTGCGGCATTTCCTCGAAGACGAGATGGGGCTGCCGTGCACCTTCGCGATCTCGCGCTGTGTCGGCAAAAAGACTGACAACGAAGCGGTGCGTGCGGCGATTCGTCAGACCCCGCCGCTGATCATGTTCGGCAGCTACAACGAAAGAATGTACTTGGCCGAGACCGGTGGTCGCGCCGTGTACATTCCGGCGTCATTCCCGGGTGCTGTGATCCGCCGTCACACCGGCACGCCGTTCATGGGGTATTCCGGCGCCACTTATCTGGTGCAGGAAGTCTGTAACGCGCTGTTCGACGCACTTTTCAACATTCTTCCGCTCGGCAGCGATCTCGATCGCGTCGATCCGACGCCTGCGCGCCGGCACGAAGAACTGCTGTGGAGCGACGAAGCCAAGGCGCTGCTCGACGAAGTGCTCGAGCAGCATCCGGTGCTGGTGCGAATCTCTGCGGCAAAACGTCTGCGCGATGCCGCTGAAAACAGCGCGCGCCGTGCCGGACAGGAAAAAGTCACTACCGAATTCGTCAGTAAAGCGCGTGCTGCGCTGCTCGACGGACAATCGGTGTAACGATGATTTGAGCTAGAACAATGCGCTTCACAATGTCGCGACCAAATATGAGCAATCCAAGAGTGAGGAGATGACGATGTCCGACTATGTCCACACCGGCCGTCGCTCGAGGGTTCTACCGGATAGTGCCGCGTTCGAATGTCGGGTGATGTTTGGTGCGTGCTACGCGCTGTTTCTGACTCGCGCCATCGTGGTGCGTGCCATGCCGTGGCGCAAGAAATCCGGCTCCCAGGAATCGGTATTTAGCGAGGCTCACAACGCCGCAAGCGTGCTGGTGACCTCCTCGTTCATGGGAATGTAATTCGGGGATTTCGTCCGGCCTCCGCCGGACGGAAGGCTGCCGTTTTGGAGACGAAACGGTAAATCGCTGTCGTTTCGGAAACGATACGGCAATCGTTGCCGCCCTCGCTCGGGCGGCGTGTCGGCCGAAAGGCCATCACTAGGAGGTGACCAAATGAGTGACGGTTCCATCTCGGGACTTTCCGAAGCGGAAGCCAAGGAATTCCACTCGATCTTCGTGACCAGCTTCTTCCTCTTCATCGTCGTTGCGGTTGTCGCTCACATCCTCGCCTGGATGTGGCGTCCGTGGCTGCCCAAAGCGACCGGCTACGCGATGGACAGCGTTCATCAACTGACCTCGTTCCTGTGCTAAGGGGAGACGACTACTATGTGGCGAATTTGGCTTCTGTTTGATCCGCGTCGCGCGCTGGTCCTGCTGTTCGTGTTCCTGTTCGGCCTGGCCATCATCATCCACTTCATCCTGCTGAGCACCAGCCGGTTCAACTGGCTCGATGGTCCGCGTGCGGCGAAGGCGGCGTCGATCTCGCTGCCGTTCACTCCGCCGAGCATGCCGGTCTAATGGCGTGACTCACTGCTTGCCGGAAGGGCTGGGAAACGGACCGATCTGCCGGGCCCACACCCTTCCGGGAAGCGACATGGACTGGACGACGACGATGGATTTTCCCTGGCTCGCACGCGGAGGAACGATCGATGGCAATGCTCAGCTTTGAGAAGAAATACCGCGTTCGTGGCGGAACGCTAATCGGGGGCGACCTGTTCGATTTTTGGGTTGGCCCGTTCTACGTTGGGATCTTCGGGGTGATGACCGTGTTCTTCGCGCTGATCGGCATCGCGCTGATCGCGTGGAATACCGCGCTCGGCCCCACCTGGAATCTCTGGCAGATCAGCGTCAACCCGCCGGACGCGAAATACGGTCTGGGATTTGCGCCGCTCGCCGAGGGCGGCATTTGGCAGTGGGTGAGCATCTGCGCGACTGGCGCGTTCGTCACCTGGGCGCTGCGTGAAGTCGAAATCTGCCGCAAGCTCGGCATTGGCTTCCACGTTCCGTTCGCCTTCAGCTTCGCGATCTTCGCTTACGTTACGCTGGTGGTGATCCGTCCGGTCCTGATGGGCTCCTGGAGCTACGGCTTCCCCTACGGCATCTTCACGCATCTCGATTGGGTGTCGAACACCGGCTACTCCTACGGCCAGTTCCACTACAATCCCGCGCACATGATCGCGATCACGTTCTTCTTCACCACCTGTCTGGCGCTCGCGCTGCATGGCGGCCTGGTGCTGTCGGCGCTCAATCCCGACCGTGGCGAACCTGTGAAGTCTCCGGAACATGAAAACACCGTGTTCCGTGATCTCGTCGGCTACTCGATTGGTACCATCGGCATTCACCGCCTCGGTCTGTTCCTGGCGTTGTCGGCCGTGTTCTTCAGCGCGGTCTGCATGATCCTCAGCGGTCCGGTGCTGGCGGAAGGTGGTTCGTGGCCCGATTGGTGGAATTGGTGGCGCAACCTGCCGATCTGGAATCCGTAATTCAACCGGTCACAAGAGAGTCTTGTCATGGCCCAATACCAGAACATCTTTACGCAGGTCCAGGTTGAAGGACCTGCCTATGCGGGGGTGCCGCTACGTCCCGGCAGCTCTCCTCGCGAGACCCAGACGACGTTCAACTACTGGCTCGGCAAAATCGGTGACGCGCAGGTTGGTCCTGTCTACCTCGGGTTCACCGGTGTGGCTTCCGTGCTGTGCGGGTTGGTCGCGTTCGAGATCATCGGCCTCAATATGCTGGCGTCGGTGAACTGGAGCCCGATCGAATTCCTGCGTCAGTTCTGCTGGCTGGCTCTCGAGCCGCCGAAGCCGGAATACGGCCTGACCATTCCGCCGCTGAAGGAAGGTGGCTGGTGGCTGATGGCCGGGTTCTTCCTGACCGTCTCGATCGCCCTGTGGTGGGTTCGCACCTATCGGCGCTCGCGGGCGCTCGGTATGGGCACTCACGTGTCGTGGGCGTTCGCTTCCGCAATCCTGCTGTACCTGGCGCTCGGCTTCATTCAGCCGGTGTTGATGGGCTCCTGGAGCGAAGCACCGCCGTTCGGCATCTTCCCGCACCTGGATTGGACCAACAACTTCTCGATCAAGTACGGTAACCTGTACTACAACCCCTTCCACTGTCTCTCGATCGCCTTCCTGTATGGCTCGGCCCTGCTGTTCGCCATGCACGGTGCGACCATCCTCGCTGTGAGCCGCTACGGTGGCGAGCGCGAAATCGAGCAGATGCTGGACCGCGGTACTGCACTTGAACGCGCTGCTCTGTTCTGGCGCTGGACGATGGGCTTCAACGCGACGGCCGAATCGATCCATCGTTGGGCCTGGTGGTTCGCGGTGCTCTGCCCGCTGACCGGTGCCATCGGCATCATCCTGACCGGTCCGGTTGTCGACAACTGGTTCGATTGGGGCGTGAAGCACGGCCTGGCGCCGCCGCGGTAATACAACCGCACGTCTATCTGAACGAATGATGCGCGCGCCTGATGGTTATAGACCCAATCAGGCGCGCGCTTCTGCTTTCGGCTCCCGAGAAAGATGACAGCAGGCGGTTCTTTTGTACCGCTGACTGGTGACGAGGGAAGCGGCCTGCTGTAAACGAAGCGCCTCCAACTCCGCCTGAGAGGCCAACAAAACAAAGCCTGAGAAGACTTTAAGAACAGGGCTGGGCTTTTAGGACGCAGACGCCGGAGTGGAGGGACGAGTTCTTGCTGGAGGATATTTGCCCTGGTGCAAGTGTTCAAATCTCCGAAGGAGTCGCTGGGGGATCTCGGTGCACAGTCTGCTGCGAAGCTGATCGCCGCTGCGACCGATGTCGCGCTGGTGGTCGATCCGCAGGGTGTGATCCGGGACGTAGCGTTTACTAGGGACGAACTGGCCCACGAGCTGGACGGCCAGAGCCGTTGGCTCGGCTCGCGGCTCGTTGACATCGTCACCTCCGATACCCAGCCGAAGATCCGCGAATTACTGCTCGACGCCACCGTGCGCGACGCCCCGACCTGGCGCCAGGTCAACCATCCTTCGCCCAATGGCGAAGACATTCCGGTGCTTTATTCCGCGATCAATTTCGGGAGAGACGACCGCCTGCTGGTGGTGGGGCGTGATCTGCGTCAACTCGCCATGATGCAGCAGCGGTTAATCAACGCGCAGCAATCGATGGAGCGCGACTACATCCGGCTGCGGCACGCTGAGACGAGGTACCGGCTGCTGTTCCAGGTGTCGTCGGAAGCGGTGATGATCGTGGATGCGGCGAGTGAACTCATCGTGGATGCCAATCCGGCGACGCTGGCACTGTTCGATACCAGCGCGCCCGAGGCGCTGAATGCGCCGGTGATTGGATTCGTCGACGGTGCCGATCAGCAGACGGTGTTGAACCTGTTCGCCGATGTGCGCTCGACCGGCCGCGACGGTCGCGCCCGAGTCAAGCTGGCCGATGGCCGCCGCGAATGTGAGCTGTCGGCGTCGCTGTTCCGCCAGGAGAACGCGTCGCTGTATCTGGTGCGGCTCGCGTCGCACGGCGCGCCGCCCGAAGCCGGCAGCGCCAAGACTGCGTCGCTGCTGCTCAACTATTTCGAATCCGCCGCCGATGCGCTGGTGATTACGCAATATGACGGCCGGGTTGCCCGCGCCAATCTGGCCTTCCTGGAGATGGCGCAGCTCGGTAGCGCCGAGCAGGCGCGCGGCGAGCTGCTCGATCGCTGGCTCGGCCGCACCGGCGTCGACCTGTCGGTCGCGCTCGCCAATCTGCGCCAGAGCGGGGCGATCAAACTGTTCGCCACCGTACTGCGCGGCGAATACGGCGCGGTCGCCGAGGTTGAAGTCTCGGCGGTCGCCCTCAAGGATAATGATGACAAGCCGTGCTTCGGCTTTGCGATCCGCAATGTCGAGAAGCGGCTGACCACGGCGGCGACGTCGAAGCGCGAACTGCCGCGCTCGGTGGCGCAGCTCACCGAACTGATCGGCCGGGTGCCGCTGCGCGACCTGGTGCGCGAGACCACCGACGTGATCGAAAAATTGTCGATCGAGGCGGCGCTGGAATTGACCGGCGACAATCGCGCTTCGGCCGCAGATATGCTCGGACTGAGCCGCCAGAGCCTCTACGTGAAATTGCGCCGGTACGGCTTAGCTGAACATGCGCCGGAAGGAGACGGAGCCGATGAGTAACAGTGTGGCCGTGCGTCCAGCGCCCTCGGCGGTGCTCGAGGTGCTGCACCCGATCACCTGGTTTCCGCCGATGTGGGCGTTCGGCTGCGGCGTCGTGTCGTCCGGCGTGCCGATCTCCACGCGCTGGGTCGAAGTCATCGCCGGCATCGTGCTGTGCGGCCCGCTGTTGGTCGCCACCAGTCAGGTCGTCCACGACTGGTTCGACCGCGACGTCGACCCCACCCACGACCCGAACCCTCC
>NZ_QTKI01000172.1:0-9361 GCF_010820945.1 Rhodopseudomonas sp. BR0C11 | reverse complement strand
GCGCCGCCGAGCTTCCTCAGCACCGCGACCATCTCGTCGGCAACTTCGCCCTCGTAGAACCCGGCCCGCCCCTCGCGCGCGATCTTGCGCAGCGTCGCGCCGAGCCGCGGCTGGGCACGCACATCGCCGATGTCTGGCACGCGACCGCCGGGCAGAAACTGCGCCGCCGCGTTCGGATCGATTTCAATGCGCGCGCGAAACCGGCGCCAGTCGGAAGCAACGCGCGGCGTGACGCAGAAGCCCTGCTCCGCGGCTTCGATCGCCGGCGCCAGCACGTCTGCCAGCGGCAGGCTGCCGTGGCGTTCGATCAACGTACACCACGCGTCGATCGAGCCCGGAATGGTAACAGCCTCGGGCGACGTCGGCGGAATGTCCCGGGCCTCGCCGCCTGCATACTTCTCCGCATCGGTACCGGCCGGAGTGCGGCCGGAGCCGTTCAGCGCGATCGGCCGGCCGCCGCCCAGCGACACCAGCGCGAAGCAATCACCACCGATGCCGGTCATCTGCGGCTCGACCACACCCTGGATCGCGACAGCGGCGACGGCAGCATCGATCGCATTGCCGCCGCGGCGCAGAATGTCGATCGCCGCCAGGGTCGCGCGCGGATGCGACGTCGCCGCCATGCCGTTCTGCGCGACCGCGAGCGAGCGGCCGGTCTTGTGAAAATCGCGCATGCTTGGTTCCCTGTTGGATTCGTGATCGCGGTTTTGTCTGCCAGCAAGCTCCGCTGCCCGCAGACACAAACGCGCGATTATGCCGTCATCGCGTCCAGCGTCGCCGCCGCCTCGGGGCCCGCGAACAGGCTGCGGCCTGGAATGGCGTCCAGCAGCGCCCGAGTGTAGGGGTGCTGCGGCGAGGTGAACACCGATTTGGTATCACCTTGCTCGACGATTTCGCCGCGGCGCATCACCACGATGCGGTCGGCAATCTCCGCCGCGACCCGCAGATCGTGGGTGATGAACAGCATCGCAAGGTTCATTTCCTCGCGCAGCTCCGCCAGCAAGTCGAGGATTTGCGCCTGCACAGACACGTCGAGCGCCGACACCGCTTCGTCAGCGACGAGCACCATCGGCTTCAGCGCCAGGGCGCGCGCGATGCAGATGCGCTGGCGCTGACCGCCGGAGAACTCGTGCGGGTAGCGCCCGGCCGCGCTGGCCTCGAGGCCGACCCGCGCCAACAGACGCTTGGCGTCGGCCATCGCCTCAGCGGGTGGCACGCCATAGGCCATCGGACCACGCGCAATCGCATCGCCGACCTTCTGGCGGGGATCGAGCGCCGCAAACGGATCTTGAAACACGATCTGCACCTTGCGGCGCATCGCGCGAAGCTGTTCGCCGCGAAGCTGCAGGAAATCCGCACCTGCGAATTCGATCGCCCCGGTATCCGGCTCGATCAGGCGCATGATGATACGGCCGAGCGTCGATTTGCCGGAGCCGGACTCGCCAACGACGGCGACGGTCTCGCGCGGCCGCAGACTGAGCGCGACATCGCGCACCGCCACCACCGTTCGATCCGGCCGGAACATCCCCTGCCCGGTCACGAAGGTCTTGTTCAGTCCATGTGCGTCGAGCAGCGGCTCGCCTTCGATGCCGCGATCGCCGGCAGCGGCCGGACGCGAACCCGGCACCGCGGCGATCAGCGCCTTGGTGTAGTCGTCCTTCGGCCGCCGCAGCACCTCGTCGACGGTGCCCTGCTCGACCACGCGGCCGTTGCGCATTACCACGACGCGGTCCGCGATATCGGCGACCACACCGAAATCATGGGTGATGAACAACACGCCCATGCCGCGCTCGGCCTGCAGCCGCCGGATCAGCGCGAGGATCTGCTTCTGCGTGGTGACGTCCAGCGCGGTGGTCGGTTCGTCGGCGAGCAGCAGCGCCGGATTGTTGGCCATCGCCATCGCGATCATCACCCGCTGGCGCTGGCCACCGGAGAGCTGGAACGGATAGCTACGCACCAGAGTCGCGGGGTCCGGCAGGCCGACCGCGGAGATCAGCTCCAGCACCCGCGCATCGAGCTCGGCGCGACTCGGCCGCGGCGCGGCATGAACCAGGATCGCCTCGGCAATCTGATGACCGACCCGCGCCAGCGGATTGAGCGCGCTCAGCGGCTCCTGAAAAATCATCGAGACCGCGCCGCCGCGCAGACGGCGCATCGTGTCCTCGTCCGCATGGGCGAGATCATCGCCGCAGAACCGGACGGCGCCGCCGCCAATCTCCAGGCTCGGCGGCAGCAACTGCAACACCGCATGCGCGGTGATCGACTTGCCCGATCCGGATTCCCCGACCAGACAGACGATCTCGTTGCGGCGGACGCTCAGCGATACGTCCGACACGGCGTGGCTGCGATCGCCGCCATGCGGCAGCTCGACCGACAGATGCTCGACGGACAGCAAGATATCGTCGCTCATGCGTTGCGCACCTTTCGCGCGATGCGCGGGTTGAGCATGTCGTTGAGGCCTTCGCCGACCAGATTGATCGCCAGCACGGTGAGCAGGATGGCGATGCCGGGAAACACGCTCATCCACCACGCCTGACGGATCACCGTGCGCGAGGCGCCGATCATCAGGCCCCACGACATCAGGTTGGGATCGCCGAGCCCCATGAAGCTCAGCGCGCTCTCGATCAGGATCGCGGTGGCGATCGTCAGCGAGCCGGTGACGATGATCGGCGAGATCGCGTTGGGCAGGATGTGACGCAGCGCCACAATCAACGGTGCCTGTCCCTGACAGACGGCCGCCTGCACGAACTCGCGGCCGCGCAGCCGCATGAATTCGGCCCGCGTCAGCCGCGCCAGCGGAGGCCAGCTGACCGCGCCGATCGAGATGATGACGTTGGTCAGCGTCGGTCCGATCGTCGCCACCAGCAGGATGGCGAGAATGAAGCCGGGGATGGTCTGGAACAGCTCGGTCAGCCGCATCATGAAATCATCGACCCGGCCGCCGAAATAGCCGGCGATCGCGCCGATCGTGACGCCGATGCACAGCGCTGCGAGCGTCGAGGCAACGCCGATCGTCAGCGACACCCGCGCGCCGTAAGCAATGCCCGCCGCGACGTTGCGTCCGAGCATGTCCGAGCCAAGCGGCAGTCCCTCGCTGGCCGGCGGCTGGAACGGCGCCGCAACCATCTCCCAAGGGTCGTCCGGAAACAGCATCGGCGCACAGATCGCCAGGATCACCACGGCGATCAGAATGATCAGCCCGATCACTCCGGTCGGGTGACGCAGGAATGTCTTCAGCCTCTCCATCCCAACCTCCGCTTAGGCCGCTGCACGCAAGGAGACGCGCGGATCGACGATCCGGTAGATCGCGTCAGTGATCAGATTCAGCGAGATCACGATCACCGACATCACCAGGAAGATGCCGAGCATCAGCGGATAGTCCCGCTGCAGCACCGCATCGAAGGTGAGCCGGCCCAGACCTGGCCAGGCGAACACAGTCTCGATCACCACCGCGCCGCCAACCAGCGTACCGGCCTGCATGCCGGCGACGGTGACGACCGGCAGCACGGCATTGCGCAGCATGTGGCGAATGATGATCTGGCCGCGCTTCAGCCCCTTGGCGCGCGCCGTCTTGATGAAATCCTGGTGCGCGACGTCGATCACCGCGGAGCGCATCAACCGCGCATAGATCGCCAGATGCACGGCGCCGAGCGAGACCACCGGCAGCACGAGGTGCGCGGCAATGTCCCGGATCCGTTCGAACGGCGTCATCTGCACGCCGATGGTGACGTAGCCGAACGCCGGCAGCCAATCGAGGTGCACCGAGAACAGCAGCACCAGCATCAGGCCGAGCCAGAACACCGGCATCGCATACAGGAACAGCGACACCACGGTCAGCGCCGTGTCCGACCATTTGCCGGCGCGGACGCCGGCCAGTGTGCCGAGCGAAACGCCGACCGCGAGCGACAGCAGGAACGCGCTGCAGGTGAGCAGCAGCGTCGCCGGCAGGCGCTCAGCGATCAGCGACAGCACGGTGCGCTGCTGCCGATAAGAATAGCCGAGGTCCAGCGTGACGATCCGCTTCAGGTAGATCGCGAGCTGCACCGGATACGGCTGATCGAGGCCGTATTCGGCACGCAGCTTGGTCAGCATCTGCTCGTCGGCCGCCCCGCTTTGCCCGGCCATCACCTGTGCGGGGTCACCGGGTGCCGCATGCACCAGCATGAAGTTGAAGGTGGCGATCACCAGGACCACCGCGACGAAGCGGACGGCCCAGCGGACGACCGCCAAAGCGATCGCCACACCTCGGCTGCTGCCGATCGACTGCGCCAGCGCCATCATCCGAACGAAACCGTCCCGAAGGTGTCGTGCACGCCGATCGCCGACGTCACCACGTTCTTCAGCCGCTTGTCCATGAAGTTCGGATACTCGATCTCGAGCAACCAGGCGACCGGCACCTCCTCGACCATGATCTTCTGGACCTGGCTGTACAGCTCCTGGCGCGTGTCGTCGGACGTCGCGGTCGCAGCCTCCTCGAACAGCCGGTCGACTTCCGGATTGGAATAGCCGCAGGTGTTGGAGAACAGGATGCCCTTGCGGATATTCGACGAGACGTAGCTCCGCGACACGCCGAGCGCCGGATCGCCGAACTGATAGACCGTCGTCGTGGTCATCGAGAAGTCCCAGTTGCTGAACTTCTCGGCCCAGCCGCCGACATCGATGCCCTGCAACTGCAGATCGATGCCAACGCGAGCGAGCGACTGCCGCAGGAATTCGGCGGTCCGCTGATGGGTTTCGCCATAGGGCGACACCATGAAGGGAATCGTCACGCGCTTGCCGTCGGGGCCAGGCTTCAGCCCCATTTCGTCAAGCAACGCCTTCGCCTTCTCGGGCGAGAAGTCGTACGACTTGACGTTCTTTTCGTAGAACTTGGTCTTCGACGACACCGGGCCGGTTGCGACCTTGCCGAGGCCGAAATAGATCCGGTTCAGCAGCGCCTTGCGGTCGATCGCATACATCACCGCCTGCCGGAACCGCTTGTCGTTCATCGGCGCGATGCGGTTGTTGATCTCCAGCCAGGTATGCGGCGCGAAGAACTCGTAGCCTTTGGTGGTCATCGTCAGGTTGGGCAGCTTCGAGAGCCGCGGCACCTCGAACAGCTCGACGTCGGTCCACTGCGTGAGCTGAACCGTCCCCTGCTCGAGCGCCACCGAGCGCGACGCGGAATCCGGGATCACCCGATAGATGATCTCGTCGAGGAACGGCTCTCCTGGACGATAATAGCCCTCGTGCCGGACCAGATGGACGTGCGAACCGCGCACCCATTCCTTCAGCTTGAACGGGCCGGAGCCGATCGCCTTCGCGTTGGCCGGGTTCTTGCGATAATCGGTGCCGTCATAGATGTGCTTCGGCACGATCGGCGCCGTGGTGCAATCGAACGCAGTGAGGAACGGCGCGAACGGCTTCTTCAGAGTGAAGACCACCGTGAGCGGGTCCGGCGCCTCGGCCTTGTCGATGCGCGAGAAGGTGTTGCGGGCGCGCGCGTGGTTCTCGATCAGGATCTTCATCACCGAGAACACCACGTCTTCCGACGTCAGCGGCGTGCCGTCGTGGAAGGTGATGTTCGGGAACAGCTTGAACGTGTAGGTCAGCTTGTCTGGCGATACTTCCCAGGACTGCGCCAGGCCCGGCAGCGGTTTGAGGTCGAAATCGTAGCGCAGCAGGCTCTCGTAGATCTTGCCGCCCAGCGTCAGCGTCGGCTGCTGCTGGTTGAGCGCGGTGACCAGGATCGGCGGTTCCGGCTGAATGATGGTGTTGAGCGTGCCGCCGCGGGTTTGTCCCACGGCCCGCGTGATGCCGAGCGGGATGCCGCCGATGCCGAGTGCGCCGGCCATCAGGCCCAGTTTGGCGAATTCACGTCTGTTCATGCTAGCCCCCGCGTTACGAGATGTTGGACTGGTCGGTCGTTCAGGATGTTGATGATTGAGGCGAAGGGGTCAGTGCATCAGACCATCGCCTCGATGAGGTACGGACCACGGCGCGCCAGCGCCGTATCGAGCGCGCGCGAGAATTCCGACAGCGTGGTTGCGCGGCAGGCCTCGACGCCGAGGCCCTGCGACATCTTCGTCCAATCGAGTTCGGGCTGGTCGAGCTGCAGCATCCGCTGCGCGTTGCGGCCCGGTGTCTGCGCGCCAACCTTGCTCATTTCGCCCCACAGCGTGGCGTAGGAGCGGTTCGAGAACACGATGGTGACGACGTCGAGGTTTTCGCGGGCATGGGTCCAGAGTCCCTGCATCGTGTACATGCCGCTACCGTCGGCCTGCAGGTTGATCACCTTGCGATCCGGACATGCCACCGCGGCGCCGGCAGCCATCGGAATGCCGATCCCGATCGCGCCGCCGGTGATCTGCAGATAATCGTGCGGTGCCGCGTCATACGAATAGTCGAAGAAGCCCGATGAGGTCAGCGCCTCGTCGCAGACGATCGCCTGATCCGGCAGCCGCGCAGCGACGATGCGGTTGACCATGTCGACGGTGAGAGCCGCGTTGGCCCCCGCCGTCGGCGCCGGAACGGCGAACGGCGCAATCGCAACCGGCTCGTTCGGCGCATTGACTTCGTCGGCGAGCCATTCCAGCGCCTGCACCAGGTCTTGATCGGGCCCGGCGAGCTGCACGATCTCGCAATTCGGCGGCGACAGCCGGCCCGGCCGGTTCGGATAGGCGAAGAACGACACCGGCTCCTTGGCGCCGATCAGCACCACCATGTCGGCGCCGCGCAGCATCTCGAGACCGATCTCATGGGTCATCGGCAGCTTGGCGATCGGCGCTCGGCCGCGGCCGCGTTCGATCCGGCCATTGGCGCCCTGCGCGTAGATCTCCACCCCGGCGCTGCAGCGAATGTTGTCGGCGATCCGGAGCGGCCGCTCGCGCAGCGCGCCGCCGGACAGCATCAGCACCACCTTGCGTTTGGTGCGGATCGCGGCGCCGATGCGCACGACCGTCTCCTGCACCAGCGGCATCTGCGGCAGACGTTTGCCGCGCACCGGCGGCGAACGATAGCTGTGCTCATTCCACGCCATGTCGGCGGGCAAGATCAGTGTCGAGATGCCGGGCGCCATGCTCTGCGACCACGCGTCCGCGACGTCCTGATCGATCCGCACCGGATCGGCGATCCGCTTGACCCATCGCGACATCGGCCGCGCCAACGAGTCGATATCGCTGGTCAGCGGTGCATCGAGCGGCAGATGCTCGACCGCGTGATCGCCGACGATGTTGATCATCGGCGAATGCGCGCGCCGCGCGTTGTGCATGTTGGCGAGGCCGTTGGCGAGGCCGGGGCCGAGATGCAGCAGCGTCACGGCCGGCCGGTCGGTCATCCGGGCGTAGCCATCGGCGGCGCCGGTGACGACGCCCTCGAACAGCCCGAGGATGCACTTCATCCGCGGCTGCCGGTCGAGCGCCGCCACGAAATGCATCTCCGACGTGCCGGGATTGGCGAAGCAGACATCGACCTCGTGCGCCAGCAGCGCATCGCAGAGCCGGTCCGCTCCCGTCATCGATTGCACGGCGGACGCCGCCGGAGCCGCGACTGTCATCACAGCTTCCTCAGTCCGCACCACTCGGCAACGAACAGCGCAATGCTCAGCGTCGTCTTGCGCAGGCTTTCCAGATCGATGCGCTCATCGAACGCGTGCGGCCCCTGGCCGTACGGTCCGTAGCACAGCGCCGGAATGCCGTAGTCGACCGAGTAGTAGCGGGTATCGTTGACCGCGGTCGACAGCCGGGCGTCGAGCGGCGCGTTGAACGCGGCCTTGTGCGCAGCGATGAGAACGTCTTCCGCCTCCCCGCCCGGCTCGCACACTGCCGGATCCGCCTGGAAGCCGCTCCAGATCAGTTCGGCCGGGTTCTCGGACAGGAAGCTGTCGGTTGCCTGCGCATCGGCCAGACACTTCTCGATGCCGCGCATCGCCTCCTGCGGCGTATCGCCGGTGAGCAGGCCGAGCCGGCAGTCGAGTTCGCACCAAGCAGCGGTCGAGCTCGCCCAATCGCCGCCCTTGATGATGCCGACGTTGAACTTGATCGGGTTCTTGACCTGGCCGAACCACGGATCGCGCACCGCCTGGGCGTTCAGCTCCTTGGTGTATTCTTCGAACGCGCGGATCAAATGCATCGCCGACAGGATCGCGCTGGTGCCGGTCTCGGAATAAGCGACGTGAACCGGCGTGCCGCGCACGCGCAGCCGGAACCAGACCGCGCCGACCTGGGCGCGCGTCAGGGTGTGGCCGGTCGGTTCGGGGATCAGGCAGGCGTCGGCGCGATAACCGCGCATCAGGGTCGAGAGCGCGCCGTTGCCGGTGCTCTCCTCTTCGGTCACGGTCTGCACATGGACGCGCGCATCGGGGGCGTAGCCGGCGCTGCGGATCGCATCGAGCGCGAAGATCATCGCCGACACGCCGCCCTTCATGTCCTGCGCACCGCGGCCGATCATCCAGCCGTCGCGGACGGTCGCTGCATAGGGCGGATCGCTCCACAGATCGACCGGGCCTTCGGGCACCACGTCGATATGGCCCTGCAGGATCAGGCTGCGGCCCTTGCCGTCGCTGTCCGCGGTGGCGACGACCTGCATCGAGCCGGCCGGATCGATCGTGTCCATCGGCGCCGCCTTGGGATGGCTGGCGATATCGACGTCGGCGAGACTGAAGGTGTCGACCTTGTAGCCACGATCGGCGAACTGCTGCGCCAACCAGGCCTGCTGCGGCGCCTCTTCGCCGCGCACGCTGCGGAACTGCACCATGCGCTGGAGAAACGCGACCTGGTCGTTGAAATTGCGATCGACCGCGGCCCGCAGGCTTTCTGCGATCGCATCCGATTTGGTCAATGTCTCAGTCGCCACGTCTCGGTCTCCCCTGGATCTGATAGTTGTCGTTATGCAGACGGCAGCATCAGCGATCGAGACCGCCGAGCAGGATGTATTTGGTCTCGACGTATTCCTCGATGCCGTGGCGCGAGCCCTCGCGGCCGAGGCCGGACTGTTTGACGCCGCCGAACGGCACCACATCGGCGCCGAGCAGCGCCGAGTTGACGCCGACCATCCCGGACTCCAGCGCCTCGGCGACGCGGAACACGCGTCCGAGGTCGCGCGCGTAGAAGTAGGACGCCAGGCCGAACGGCGAGTCGTTGGCCTGCGCGATCACGTCCGCTTCGTCGGTGAAGCGATACACCGGCGCCACCGGACCGAAGGTCTCTTCGCGCGTGATCAGCATCGCGGTGGTGACGCCGGCGAGCACTGTCGGTTCGAAGAAGGTGCGCCCAAGCTTGTGCCGCTTGCCGCCGAGCACGACCTTGGCCCCCTTGGCGACCGCGTCCGACACATGACGCTCGACCTTGGCGATCGCTTCGGCAGTGATCAGCGGCCCCTGCGT
>NZ_QTKI01000171.1:0-9364 GCF_010820945.1 Rhodopseudomonas sp. BR0C11 | reverse complement strand
CCCTGCGGCGGCCTGATCGTCGATACGGCCGACCGTCGGCCTTTTGCGGTAACTACTCACCAGCCCCCATTTCAAAGCTTCGTTTGCGCCAATCGAATGCGCGTTCTGTCGCCGCCGTGACACTATTCCGGCGTCAGACTGTGTCGTGCATTCAGGTTGGGGTGGTTGCGATGAAGCAGCGAATTCTCGGTAGCAGCGGAATCAGTGTCGGTGAGATCGGCCTCGGTTGCATGGGGATGTCGCCGGAGTTTTACGGCTCCTCTGACGACGCCTCATCGCTGCGCACGCTGGAGCATGCCTACGAACGCGGCGTCACGCTGTACGACACGGCCGACATGTACGGCCGCGGTCACAATGAGCAACTGCTCTCGTCGTTTCTGCGCGCACACCCGGACGTGCGCATCGCCAGCAAATTCGGCATCGTCCGTCAGGACAATGTGCTCGAGCGCACAATCGATAACTCGCCGGCCTACATCGTCCAGGCTTGCGACGCCTCGTTGAAGAGGCTCGGCGTCGAGGTCATCGATCTGTACTACGTGCACCGCATCGACACCAACCGGCCGATCGAGGAAACCATCGCCACGATGGCGCGGCTGGTCGAGGCCGGCAAAGTCCGCGCGCTCGGCATTTCGGAGTGTTCGGCGGCGACGCTACGCCGGGCGCACGCCGTGCATCCGATCGCCGCGGTGCAGAGCGAGTACAGCCTGTGGACCCGCGATCCGGAAGCCGAAGTGCTGCCGGCGTGCAACGAACTCGGCATTGCCTTCGTGGCTTACTCGCCGCTCGGCCGCGGCATGCTGACGGGGGCGATCAACGATGCCAGCAGCTTCGAAGCGAACGATTACCGCCGCCGTTCGCCGCGGTTCGTCGGCGACAATCTCGATGCCAATCTGAAGCTCGTGGAGAAGGTCCGGCAGCTCGCGGACGCTAAACGCTGCACGCCGGCGCAGCTTGCGATCGCCTGGCTGCTGCACCAGAGCGATCGGATCATTCCGATCCCCGGTACGCGGCGGATCGCGACGCTGGATGAAAACCTTGGTGCATCCGAGGTGTCGCTGAGCGCGGATGACCTTGCGACCATCCGCGAGGCGCTGCCGGCCGACGCCGCCGTCGGCGCGCGCTATCCGGACAGTGCGCTGGCCGGGCTCAACGGCTGAGACCGACCAGCGGAATTGAGACTAGGTCTTCGGAGCGGCGGCCGGTGCCTTGTCGAAGAAGCTGTTGTAGCAGGCGAGCCGCTCGTCCTCCTCCTTTAGCAGGCGACAATCCGCCGCAGTCTTGGCCGGCTTCGCTTTGGCACCCGCCTTGGTCGCCTTCGGCTTCGGCGGATACACCGCATCGAAGCAATCCAGCCGCTCCTTGGTGGCGTCCTCGATCTCGACGCAGGCCTTCACTTGATCAGCAATCGACGGCTTGGCAGCCGCCGTGTGCTTGGCCGCCTTGTGGCCCTTCGGCTTGATTTGCACCAACGGCTGATCGCCCACCATCGGCGTCCCGTTGGTAGCGGCCGGCGCAGTGCCGGCAGCCGGTGCATTGCTCTGCGCCAGCGCCGCGCTCGACACGAGCAGCGCGGCAAGTACCATGATCGTTCTCATCGAAATCCCCGTCCCTTGCCCCGTACCACACGCGGCTGGCCGCCGCCCGCGGCGATGATCCTCAAACCGGAGCCGTCGGGTGCCGTCAAGCACGCCGGCTGCCGCAGCCCTGGTCCTTCCACCACTCAGCACGGCGTTGCGATTGCGGCAGGTTTTGGGCAAGCCCACTCGGCTCCACATCTGCCGCGACTGGCCAGATGAGCGCCGAGGCGCTACAGCAGCACCGATGAAACGGATGCTGATCGTCCTTGCCGTCCTGATACCGGCCTCAGCCGGTGCGGAACCGCACAAATCGGCGGCGCCTGTGGCGCGCGCAGAACCGAGTAGCGCGCCGACGCGCCCACTCGCGTCCGGGCGAAATCCATGCTCGGCGTTCGGCCCGGGTTTCGTTCAGGTCGAAGGCGGCACAACCTGCGTCAAGCTCGGCGGCAGCATCAGCGTCGGGGCCGGCGTGCGCCGCTGACCCTCGGAGCCTTCCGTACTGGAACCCACCGGCTAATACCGGATTATGGGTCTCATGACGTTTTTGCGACAGGTTCCCACCCAGACCGCGGCTGCCCCGCATCCGGCTGTCCGCTTCGCCCCGCTGGCCGGGCTGACGCTACTGCTCGCAGCGCCGGGCCTCGCCATCCAATTCGGGCTGCTGCCGTTCGAGTACCGGATGGGCGCACTGATCGTGGTGTCGGCCCTGTGCGTTGGGCTGTGCCTGTGGGCGGGCTTCTCTTTCACCGAACTCGGCTTCGGCCGTCCGCACCAATGGCGGCATTGGCTTGGAGCTGTTGCGGTCACTAGCCTGATCTCGGCGGTGATGCTGCTCCAGACCCGGTTGTTCAGTTTCGACGCGCAGCCACCGGCCTGGCTCAGCTTCGCACCGTTCTACGTGCTGGTATCAAGTCCGTGCCAGGAGGTGGTGTGCCGCTCGATTCCAAAGCTAATCACGGACCGGATGGAGCACGGCGGCTGGGCCTATGTGCTGTATTCCGCCGCGCTGTTCTCGCTGATCCACCTCTGCTACGGCGATCCGGCCCTGCTACTCAACACCTTCCTGCTCGGCGTGGTGTGGGGATTTGTGTACTGGCGCACACTCAACATCTGGCCGCTGATCGCCTCGCACGCCGCCGTCGGCACCCTCGCCTTTGCGCTCGGGCTTGCCTGATCGGCGTCCTCAAATCTCGAGCTGGGTCCCAAGCTCGACCACACGGTCGGTCGGAATCTTGAAGAAGGTCGTCGCCCGCGTCGCGTTCAGCGTCATGAACGTGAACAGCCGCTCGCGCCACAGCGCCATGCCGGGATTGAGGCTCGGCACGTAGGTTTCCCGGCTGAGGAAGAACGAGGTCGACATCATGTTGAACTCGTGCCCGAACTGTTTGCACAGCGAAAGCGCGGCCGGAACGTCCGGCGTCTGCATGAAGCCGTAGCGGATGATCAGGCGATGGAAGCCGTCGCCGATATCGGTCATATGCACGCGCTCGCTGTCCGGCACGTAGGGCGTTTCGGCCGTACTCACCGTCGTCAGGATGACGCGCTGATGGACGGTCTGATTGTGCTTCAGATTATGCAGGAGCGCCGGCGGCACGCCATCGGTCGCGGCGGTCAGAAACACCGCCGTGCCCCGGGCGCGCGAGACGTTCGGCCCCAGCGCGCGCAGCACCACGTCCAGCGGCACCGCCTGCTTCTTGAGCTGCTTGCGCACCAGCGCTCGCCCACGCCGCCAGGTCGTCAGCACCGTGAACGAGATGAAGCCGATGAACAGCGGGAACCAGCCACCCTGCGCGACCTTGATAATGTTGGCGGCGAAGAACGCGAAGTCGAGCAGCAGCAGCGTGCCGATCACCACCGCGACCACGGCCGGGTGCCATCGCCACAGCAGAGCGGCGACGAACGACACCAGGATGGTGTCGATCATCATCGTGCCGGTCACGGCGATGCCGTAGGCCGCCGCCAGATTGCTCGATGACTGGAAGCCCACCACCAGCGCCATCACGGCGAGGTAGAGGGTCCAGTTGGTGAAGGGCACGTAGATCTGGCCGGCCTCCTCACCCGAGGTGTGAACGATCGTCATCCGCGGCAGCAGGCCGAGCTGGATCGCCTGCCGAGCCACCGAGTAGGCGCCGGAGATCACCGCCTGCGACGCGATCACGGTCGCCAGCGTCGCCAGCCCGACCATCGGCACCACCATCCATTCCGGCCCAAGCCGGAAGAACGGGTTCTGGATCGCCGACGGATCGTGGATCAGCAGCGCGCCCTGGCCGAAATAGTTCAGCAGCAGCGCCGGCAGCACCAGGCCGAACCAAGCCAGACGGATCGGAAAGCGGCCGAAGTGTCCCATGTCGGTGTACAGCGCCTCACCGCCGGTGACGGCCAGCACCACCGAACCGAGCGCGTAGAAGCTCATCAGCGGATGACGGAACACGAATTCGATCGCGAAGGTGGGGCTGATCGCTTCGAGCACTTCGGGCGCATGCACGATGTTGGCGATGCCAAGCAAGGCCAGCGTCAGGAACCACAGGCACATGACCGGGCCGAACAGCCGCCCGACCAATCCTGTGCCGCGCGACTGGATGGCAAACAGCAGAGTCAGCACCACGGCCGTGATCGGCACCACATAGGCCTTCAGGTCCGGCGTGACGACTTCCAGGCCTTCCACGGCGCTGAGCACCGAGATTGCCGGCGTGATCATGCTGTCGCCGTAAAACAACGCGGCAGCGATCACGCCGAGCATCATAAGCGGATAGTGCACGCGCCGGCCGCGCGTCAGTTCGGTCACCAGCGCCAAAAGCGCCAGGCTGCCACCCTCGCCGTGGTTGTCGGCGCGCATGATGACGATGACGTACTTCACCGTCACCAGCAGCATCACCGTCCAGAACACCAGCGACAGCACGCCGAAGATGTTGTCGGGCGTCACCGGAATCGGGTGGTGGCCGGCGAAGGTTTCCTTCAGGGCGTAGAGCGGGCTGGTGCCGATGTCGCCGAACACGACTCCGATGGCACTGACCAGGAGACCGATGCCCTTCTTCTGCTGGCTCATTGCCTATCCTCGGGCCGCCTGGGCGGATGCAATAGACGCGGGGCACAGCACCCGCCGCGCGGGCGCCGCAGCCGGACCATGAGCCGGCGCGCTGCGCCGAGGTCCCCGGGGCAGCACTCGAAATCGGTCCCGCGTCTGTTGCATGAAGGCTACGCCCCTTGATTGACCTGGATCAGGGGCGCGCGGCGCCGACGCTCCAGGACGTGGTCGAGTGTGTGTTGATTCGGTTGAAGCCAGTCAGGCGCGGCTGCGTCGATTGCCTAGAAGCATAGGTTTGTCACCATGTTTCCGCGCTTGTCCTTAAGCACATAGGGGCAATCGCTCCGCTTCAGCGCCGCCTTGGCGTCGGCATTGCCTAGCGCGGCAGCCTTCTCGTAGTACGCTTTGGCCGCGTCACTGTCCTTCGGACCGCCGCGGCCGGCCTGGGCGAACGCGCCCATTTGCAGCAGAGCACCGGGGTGCCCCTGCCCCGCCGCCTTCTCGAACAGAGCTCGCGCGCCGACGTCGTCTTTCGGACCGCCGATACCGTCGGCCATCATCATGCCGAGCTGATATTGCGCCTCGGCGTTACTCTCCGCGCCCTTGGCAAGCAAGGCTCGGGTTTTCACGGGGTCGGACGACGCCCCACCGCCGAGCGCCGCCAGATTGCTGATACCGCGCGGGTTGCCCGCGGCCGCAGCACGCTCCAAGAGCTGCCGCGCCTTGGCATCGTCTTTCGGCAGCCCGACGCCGGTCGCGTAAGCCACGCCGAGTTCAACCATGGCTGCGCTCGAGCCCTTGTCCGCGGCCTTACGGTACGCGGCCATCGCCTCGGCGGTCTGCCCGCCGGCCGCATAGGCACGACCGAGCGCGTACATCGCCCGGCGCGATCCGGCCGAAGCAACACGGCAGTACTTGATGGCGGTCGCGACATCGCCGGGCGCGATCTCGGTCACGCCTTTCACATCGGCGGGTTTGTCGGGATCGGCCGGGTCAGCGGCGATCCGATCGCACAACACCAGATCGGCCGACTGCGCGTGTGCGGAGGTGATCGCGCCCCCAAGTAACAGCGCGAGCAGGACAGCCGATCCGTCGGCGGCCCACGATCTCGTCATCATCATTCATCCCCAAACACGCGGGCCGCGCCGGCCCCCGGCAAGCAGCCTCCGGCCGCCACAGGCAGCCTCGATCGGGCGCAATCTAGCCAATCCCCACGCAGGTTTAAACTGACCCGGCGCGACAAAGGATTGTGGAGGAGACCTGCGGGTCGTCGAAAACCGCCTTGCCGCAAGCATCAGGATGGGCATCGGGCTCCGGCTTTTGCCCTGCGCCAGCCGCTCGGTCGGACCGCCCCCGTGTCGGAACTATTGCATTTGCGCGTCGTTCAAGCCGGCAGTCTCAGCCAAGGAAGAACCTAATGACGATTTTGAAATGGGCGCTGATCTTTCTGATCGTTTCGATCATCGCCGGCATCTTCGGATTCACCGGAATTTCCGCCGCGTCTGCCGACATCGCGCGGATTCTGTTCTACATCTTCGTGGTGATTTTCGTCGTGCTGCTGATTCTCGGATTCACGATCTTCAGAGCCTAATCAGTACGCAGCGCCCTGCGCTTCGGCGCAGGGCAGCCATGATCTGCTTCCTGTTTGATCTGGCGCAAACGGTGGCCCGCCACCTTCGACCAAGGTCCGGTTCGCGTCGCCGATATTCAATATTGCAATGCAACATCGGCTCCACTAGGTAAACGCACTCAACCCGGGGCCGTCGATGAGCGAAGACTGGAATACCAAATATGGCGTGCGGCGCGTGCGACGCGACCCGCCGACTCTCGAAGAAGCGATCTTTGCGGCGGCCGGCATCACCGACGACGTTGACTCGCAGGCGGAGATTGCCGCGTCCCTGATGGGGATGCCGATCGAAGCCGTGTTGAAGGAAGTCCGGAAGTCGGCCCGTGCCTCGGCACGAACGTCGCGGGTGATCACCGGCGAACAGGGCTTCCAGCGCTCGGTCGTGGTTGAGCGCCGGGTGTCGCGCCGGATCGTCGGCAACGACAAGCGAATCTGACCGGCCTGCGCGCTCGGCCGTTCGAGCCAGCCTCTGACCAAAAAAGAACGCCGCGGGCTGTTAGCACGCGGCGTTGTTGTTTTGCGGTGCCGGATCGTCAGGCCGCGCGATTGAAGCCCGACATTCGCAGAAACAGGTTCCAGCAAGCCTGATTGAAGGAGATCAGCGCATTGGCCGCGCCGCCCGGAATGTCGATCGAGCGCGCGGGCGCGACCGTGTCCGCCTCGTGCTGGAGATCAATCGTGCCGGTCGACTCGCCCTGGCGGAAGGTCAGGTGCGCGCCGAACTTGTTAGCGAGCGCGCGCATCGCCTGGTTCTGCGAGCCGGTGGTGATCCGCAGCTTCTCGTAGCCGAGCGAGCGTGCGACCTCCATCAGCTGCTTGAACAGAATGCTGCCGATGCCCTTGCGGCGCAGATGGCTTTCCACGCTGAAGGCGATTTCGGGAAGCGAGTCGATGTGCAGATCGGGCTGATGCAGCTCAGCAGCCGCATGCACAGAGCCGTCTTCCGCAAAGAATGCGATGATGATGGTGCCGTCGCCGCCGCACTTCATGGCGTAGCGATCGATGAAGCCTTCGTCGGCGAAGCCATTGAAGCGATCGCGCCGGCTTTCGGCATCGAGGCGCAACAGGTGATCCCGCAGCAGCGGCAGCTCTTGATTGATCAGGGATCGGATCGTCCCTTTTGAGCCGGTGAGATCGGCGATGAGAGCGTCGTGCATAAGTCTTCTCTCCTCTCGGGATGACCCTCAAGGAGGCGTTCTCTTCCCTAGACAGAAGTCATATTGTGCATTGCACAATAATATTCAAGACCCATTCGCAGGCGACGCCTAGGAAAGAACGGCGGAGAGCCCTCGAACTTTCGCAAAACCTATCTAAACTAAGGCGGTTAAGGAAGCTTGAGGCAGCGCAAACGGTGCTCGGGGAGCGGTTTTGCGTCGCACCCTCGTAATCTTACGGAGGGCTCAAACCTTATCATAGCACCATCTGCGTCTGCGTGACCACGGCCACCAGTTTGCCGTCCTCAGTCTCGATTCGGGTCTGCCACACCTGGGTGCGCCGTCCGCGATGCACCGGCGTGGCGGTCGCCACCACGGTTGAGCCTGCCCTCGCCGGGCCAATGAAGTTGGTCTTGCTCTCCAGCGTCGTGGTGCCCTTGGCATCGGCCGGCAAATTGATCACGGTCGCGGCCGCGCCGACGCTGTCGGCAAGCGCCATCACCGCGCCGCCATGAATACTGGCCCCGACGGTGCAAAGATCGTCACGCACCAGCAGCGTGGCGACGACACGGTCGGGTTCGGCTTCGGTGAAGCGCAGCCCCATCAGCGCCGCGAACGGCAGCGGAATTGAATTGATCTTCTCCAGCGGCGTCATGGTCGCGCCTCCCCTGCCCGCCGATGTGGCGACGGCGGCGCGGGCTGCCGACCGTCGCTCATTTGGATTTGTCAGGCGGACCGATGCCTACCGGTCCGCCTCGATGCAATGACCTGTCAGGTCATCGACGCGGCGCGCGAGCTGTGCCTCAGACCGGCTCGACGCCGCACCATTCGGCAATGAACAGCGCCGTCGCCTTGGTCGATTGCCGCAGCGAGTCGAGATCGACGTACTCATTGAAGCCGTGCATCGCCGCACCGGAAGCGCCGAAGCAAAGACTGGGGATGTTGTAGTTGAGGCCATAGAACCGGGTGTCGGTCAGCGCGGTGAACACTAGATCCTCGGGGGCACCGCCATACACCGCCGAGAACGCCTTGCCGAAGGCTGCCTCGGGTTCGGCCGAGTTGGTGAGCTCATAGCCTTCCGACAGGAAGCCCGACCACTCCACCTGCGGCGGATTGTTCGACAGGAAGCGGTGGTTGCGCGCCGCCGCGGTGACGCAGGCCATGATCTCGGCCTGATGGTCGGCGACCGACCAGCCCGGCAGGATGGCGATGCGGCAATCGACGTCGCACCACGCCGGCACGCTGGACGCCCAGTCTCCGCCCTTGATAATTCCAGGATTGAAGTTGATCGGATGCGGCACGCTCTTGAAGTGGCGATCGCTCGCCGCGCGCTTGTTCCACTCCTCCTCGAGCTTCTCCAGCGCGTGGATCAAGTGATACGCCGCGGTGATGGCGTTCGATCCCGAGCCAGCCTCGAACACGTGGACCGGGAAACCGCGCACCTTCAGCCGAAACCAGATCACCCCGACCTGGGAACGCACCATCTTGCCGCCGGTCGGCTCGGGAATGAAGCAGGCATCGGCGCGATAACCGCGTTGCAGAGTCGAGAGCGCGCCAACGCCGGTGCTCTCCTCCTCGATCACCGATTGAAAGTGAATCCGCCCCGTCGGACGCAGGCCGGCGGCCTTGATCGCATCCAACGCATACAGCGCGCCGATGGTGCCGGACTTCATGTCGCATGCGCCGCGGCCGTACATCCGGCCGTCCTTGATCGCGGGCGAAAACGGCGGAGTGTCCCACATCTCCATCGGCCCGGTCGGCACGACGTCGCAATGCCCCTGCAGGATCAGCGATCGGCCGGCATTGGTCGACGGCCGATAGGTGCCGACCACGGTCCGCGCTTTCGAAAAATCGTGCTCGATCGGACCGTAGCCGCGCAGATCCTTGAGATCCTCGAGGTCGATATGCCAGTCGTCGACTTCATAGCCGCGCTGCCGGAGCAGATCTCCGATCATGTCCTGGCACGGTCCCTCGGCCCCGC
>NZ_QTKI01000170.1:0-9371 GCF_010820945.1 Rhodopseudomonas sp. BR0C11 | reverse complement strand
GATGTCGATTATCTGCCGATCAGCCAGGTCGCGAACCGGATCGCCACCACGCCGTTCGTGGTCTATCCGCCGGGGATTGCGACGATTGTTCCCGGCGAGCGGCTGAGTGAACGGGCCCAGCCGATGCTTGATTACTTGCAGATGTTCGAGCGCAGCTTCAACGAATTCCCGGGCTTCGACGTCGAGATCCAGGGCGTCTACCGCGAGTTCGACGAAGCGGGCCGGGTGCGTCTCTACACCTACGTCGTGGCCGAATAACCCGCCGCCTCCTGGAGTTGCCGTGGACGCTGCTTCGCCCATCCTGATACGCTCCTCGCACGACGGCGACGTCGAGGCGATGCTCGATATCTATCGCTATTACATCCGGCGCGGTCTCGATGAGGGAATCGACGATCATGGCACGCCGCAGCCGGACGATCTGAAAGAGCGGCGCAAGAATCTGCGCAACCGCCGCTTCCCGCATCTGGTGGCGATCCGTGGCGAGACCGTCGTGGGATATGCCTATGTCGTGCTGTTCCGCAAGCGGCCGGCTTATCGCTATACGGTGAAGCACTCGATCTATGTGCATCCGGATCACCTCGGCAGCGGCATCGGCCGGCTGTTGATGCACGAGCTGATCGACGCCTGTGCCGCGGCGGGCTTCCGGCAGATGATCGGCTATATCGACGGTGACAACACCGCTTCGCTCGGCCTGCACCATAGCTTCGGCTTCGCCACCGTCGGGCGGCTGCCAGGCGTCGCGTATCGTTATGGCCGCTGGGCCGATACGGTGATGGTGCAGCGATCGCTGGGCGCCGGCGCGACCACGCCTCCCGTGATTTGATCGAAGTTCAATCCGACAAGTCCCTCTCAGGCTGCGCGCGTCACACTGAGGGCGCATCCGGCTTCTGAAACGTCAACGTGATCAGCGCGCCGCCGCCTGGAGCGTCGGCCACGTCGATGGCGCCGCCATGTTCGTCGACGACCGCCTTGACGATCGCAAGGCCTAGTCCGGCGCCATCGCTGCGGGCTCGGTTGCCGCGCCAGAACCGCTGGAAGATCAGGCTGCGATCGGCCTCGGCGATGCCGGGGCCATGATCGCGCACCGCGACGCAGGGTCCCGCCGCATCGACTTCGATCATCACCTCGGTGCCTGGTGGTGTATGGCGGATCGCATTGTCCACGAGGTTGCGCAGCGCGCGCCGGATCATCTCGGCATTGCCGCGCACAGGGACGGGATGATCGCCGCCGCGCAGGCCGATCTCCTTCCCGGCGGTGAGCGCAGCCAGCGCGACGGTCTCGATCAGTTCGGTTGCGATCTCGACGAGGTCGACGGTCTCGTCCGGATCGACCCGCATCGCGTCCATCTCGGCGACATCAAGCAGCTGCGACACGATCCGGCTCATCGCGGCAAGGTTGCGCTGCAGGTCTTTCCCGGCCGGTTTCGGCTCCAGCGTCTCGATCCGCGCGCTGAGGATCGCGAGCGGCGTCCGCAGTTCGTGAGCGGCATCCGCGGTGAACCGGCGCTGCTCGTTGAAGCCGTGTTCGAGCCGATCGAACGCCTGATTCACAGCGCTGACCAGCGGTCGGATTTCGCTGGGGATACCCTGCATCGGCAGCCGGATGTCGGTGCGGCTCGGGCCGATACTGGCGGCGCGCTCCGAAGCGTCGACCAGGGGGCGGATCGCGCGCCGGAAGATCACGATGTCGAAGGCGAGGAGCAGCAGCAGGATCGGCAGAACGATCCAGCCGGCGCGATGGAAGAAGTTGGCTGCAATGTCGTCGATGATGACGTCGCCATTCGACAGATCTTCGACCACCTGGATCGTCAGCGTCCGGCCGCCAATGCGTCGCTCGATGCTGTCTCCCGACAGGCCGGTCGAACCAGTGACGAGACCGAACCACGAGGCGCGGTCCGCGGATCGGCGCGGTAGCAGCGGTTTGCGGTCCGGGTTCGAACTGAACAGCACTTGGCCTGAGCTGTCGATCACCGCATAGGCATAGCGGCCATAGGCCGCCGAATACACGTCACGCAAGTCCTGCGGCAGGGTGAGATCGAGTTGCCCGTCCGAGCCGACGGTGAGATGTTCGGCTACGACTTCAGCTTGGCGACGCATCGCATCGCTGTGCAGCCTGTCGATCTCGCGATTGAGCAGCCAGAACAGGATCAGCGGCAGCACCACCGCGGTGATCGTCAGCGCCACCACATGCAGCAGCAGGATGCGGGTGGTCAGCGAGTCGCGCCGGAACACTTACTTGATCTCCGACAGCAGATAGCCGACGCCGCGGATCGTCCGGATCTGCACCGTGGCACCGAGTTCTTCGAGCTGCTTGCGCAGCCGCGAGACATAGACCTCGACCGCATTCGAGGCGACATCGCCGCCGAGCCCGAAGATCTGATCCTCGAGCGTCTTCTTCGGCACGACGCGACCCTGGCGGCGCAGCAGTAATTCGAGCACGTTGAGCTCGCGGCCCGACAACAGGCGCGGCTCGCCGCTGATCAAGATCTGGCGTCCTTCGGTATCGAAAGTCAGATTGCCGAGGGTGAGCGAGCGGCCGAGCAGGTGCCCAGGCCGCCGCAGGATAGCTTCAATGCGCGCCACCATCTCCTCGATCGCGAACGGCTTGACCAGATAGTCGTCGGCACCGGCTTTCAAGCCGGAGACGCGGTCCTGCACGCCGCTGCGCGCCGTCAGCACCAGCACCGGGATCGATTCATGGCCGGCGCGCAGCTCGCGCAATAGCGACATGCCGTCGCCGTCCGGCAATCCGAGGTCGAGCGCCATCGCGACGTAGTTCACCGATGCGAGTGCAGCGCGCGCATCCTCGACCCCGCTGACGATGTCGACATCGTAGCCGGCTGCGTTGACGCCCCGCGAAATCAGGTCCGCCAGTTCGAGGTTGTCTTCGACGATCAGGAGGCGCATCGCGGGGGCAAGCAAGATTGTGACGATCGGGACTTGTGCTTCGTACCACGTGCAAGCCGTGAGCGTACAGAAGCCAAACGCGGGCAGCGAAATTGGTAATTTTGCGAGCGCGACGGCGCCGTGTCAGGTTGGTGTAAGCTCGGTCTGCTAACCACAGCGAAGGCGTCCGGAAACGGCCGATCTGTTCGACTGCGGGGCGCAGATGCAGCACAGCTGGAAGACACCGATTTACGCTGCAGCGGTCGCGCTTCTGATTGCGGCCGGGTGCGTGGGGCTTGCCATGCGATCCGGCAGTCTCGTCGCGCCGGCCGGAGCGCAGCCGGCGGATACGAGCCGGGATGGCATCGATCTAGCCCAGCAGACGATCGCGCTCTCGGCCAAGCAGGTCGAGGCGATCAGCATCGAGCCGGTCGAGCAGCGCGAATTCCGCATCACCAAGGACGCGCTGGGTGCGATCGCCTACAACGAAAACCTGCTGGTGCAGGTGTTCACGCCCTATGCCGGACGGATCATCGACACCTTCTTCAATCTCGGCGACGAGGTGAAGAAGGGCGCGCCGCTGTTCACCATCGACAGCTCCGATCTGCTGCAGGCGGAGTCGACGCTACTCGCGACCGCCGGCGTGCTGGAGCTGCAGAACCGCAATCTCAACCGCGTGCGCCAGCTGCTGAAGACCGGCGGTGCGCCGCAGCGCGACGTCGATCAGGCCACGTCCGATCAACAGACCGCTGAAGGCAACCACAAGGCGGCACGCGATGCGGTCCGCATCTTCGGCAAATCGGAAGCCGAGATCGACCGCATCATCGCCGAGCGACACGTCGACTCGACCCTGATCGTGCGCAGCCCGGTGGACGGGCAGGTGACCGCACGCAACGCGGCACCGGGTCTCTACGTGCAACCCGGCAGCGCGCCTCCACCGCTGACGCTCGCCAATCTGTCGATCAAATGGATGGTGGCCAACGTCGTCGAGACCGATGCGCCCGCGTTCCGGCTCGGCCAGCCGGTCGAAGCGCGGGTGGCGGCCTATCCTGGGCAGGTGTTTCGTGGCCGGGTGACGGCGCTCGGCAGCAGCATCGATCCGAGTTCGCACCGCCAGTTGGTTCGCTCGGAGATCGACGACCCGGCCAATCTGCTGCGCCCCGGCATGCTGGCCAATTTCACTATCGAGGTGGCGAAGCCGGTGACGTCCCCCGCGGTGCGGCTCGATGCGGTGGTGCGCGAAGGTGACGGCACCATGGCGGTTTGGGTGACTCGCGACCGCCGCAGCTTTCAGCGCCGGCTAGTCAAGATCGGCTTGGCTCAGGGCGGCCGCCGCCAGATCCTCGACGGCGTCGCGCCGGGTGAACTGGTGGTCGGCACCGGTGCGATCTTCCTCAGCAACAAGCTCGCGAACGCCGCGAGCGGCTGATCGACAGCAAAGCCGGCGGCGTTCATCGTGTTCAAGAACATCATTGAGTTTGGCCTGACCCGCAAGGCCATCATCGTGCTGGCGCTGATCGTGTTCTGCGGCGCCGGCATCGCGGCGTTCACCCGGCTCAACGTCGAGGCCTATCCCAATCCTGCGCCGGTGATCCTCGAAATCACCGCGCAGGCCGCGGGGCTGTCAGCCGAGGAGATGGAGAAGTACTACACCATCCCGATGGAGGTTGGGCTGTATCCCACACCCGGCGTGGTCAACATCCGCTCGACATCGTTCTACGGCCTATCGTTCGTCCGCGTCACCTTTGCCTACGGGGTCGATTATTATTTCGCGCTGACGCAGGCTGCCAATTCGATCCAGCAGAACATCTCGCTGCCGAATAATCTGGTGCCGACCATTCAGCAGTCGAGCCTGGTTGGCGAGATCTTTCGCTATCAGCTAGTCGGGCCGCCGAATTACGGGCTGACCAATCTGCGTACCGTGCAGGACTATATCGTGGCGCGGCGGCTGATGACGGTGCCCGGTGTGGTGCAGATCAATGCCTGGGGCGGGACCACCAAGCAGTTCAACGTTGACGCCGACCTGCAGAAGCTCGAGGCCTACAACATCACCGTGCCGCAGATGGTGTCGGCGCTCGGCAACGCGAACCTCAATGTCGGTGCGCGCGAAATCACCATCGGCCAACAGTCCGTGAACATCCGCGGCATTGGGTTGGTCGATTCCGGCGGCGATGATTCCATCGCCAATGGCTACAAGGTCCAGGACATCGAGAACGTCGTGCTGACCCAGTCGGGCGGGCTGCCGATTCAGATCAAGGATGTCGCCAAGGTCTCGGTCGGCTACGTGCCGCGGCTCGGCATCGCCGGGCGCGACAGCAGCGACGATGTCGCCGCTGCGATCGTGGTGATGGGGCGGACCCAGCACACCAACGACATCGTGCCGAAGGTCGAGGAGGAGGTCGCCAAGCTCAATCGCGACGGCAGCCTGCCGCCCGGCGTCAAGATCGTGCCGTATTACGATCGCGGCGCGCTCGTCGCGGTGACCACCCGGACGGTGCTGCACAATCTGATCGTCGGTTGCCTCTTGGTGTTCCTGATCCAGTGGATCTTTCTCGGCGATCTGCGCAGCGCGCTGATCGTGAGCGCCAGCATTCCGTTCGCGCTGTTCTTCTCGATCATCATCCTGGTGCTGCGTGGCGAGGATGCCAATCTGCTGTCGCTCGGCGCGGTCGATTTCGGCATCATCGTCGACTCCGCCGTGATCATGATGGAGAACATCTTCCGCAATCTGCAGTCGCCGGCCGAGCCGCAGCGGCGGATGCTGGTGCAGCTGCAGCAGAGCGGTGCCGGCACGGGCGAGCCGCAGGTGTGGACCGATCGGCTGCGGCTGATCTTCCTGAGCGCACTGCAGGTCGACAAAGCGGTGCTGTTCACCGCCGCAATCACGGTGACCGCGTTCGTGCCGCTGTTCACCATGCAGGGCGTCGAAGGCCAGATCTTCGGCCCGATGGCGCGCACCTATGGCTATGCACTGGCAGGTGCGCTGATCTCGACCTTCACGATCACGCCCGTGCTGGCGTCGCTGCTGTTGCCGAAGACCATTGAGGAACATGAGACCGCGATCGTGCGCGGTCTGCGCCGCGCCTATGAGCCGGTGCTGCGCTGGTCGCTTGGCCGCACCAAGGTCGCGGCGGTTGTTGGCCTAGTTTTCCTTTGTGTCGCAGGTTTGGCCGCCAGCCGTCTCGGCAGCGAGTTTCTGCCGGCGCTAGAGGAGGGCAATTTCTGGATCCGGGCGGCGATGCCGCCGACGATGTCGCTCGACGCCGGCACCAGTTACGTCCGCAAGATGCGCGAGATCCTGTTGCGGCATCCGGAAGTCATCACCGTGGTGTCGCAGCACGGCCGACCGGACAACGGCAGCGACGCCTCTGCGTTCTCCAACGTCGAGCTGTTCGCGCCGGTGAAGCCGTTCTCGGAATGGCCGACCGGCCTGACCAAGGAGATGTTGGCGGAGCAGCTGCAGAAGGAATTCGACGCCGAGCTGCCGGGCGTCACCTTTAATTTCTCGCAGTACATCCAGGACAATATCGAGGAGGCTCTGTCCGGGGTGAAGGGCGCCAACTCGGTCAAGATTGTCGGCCCGAACCTGCAGGTGTTGGAACAACTCGCCGGGCAGGTGATGCAGGAGATGGCCAAGGTGCGCGGCGTCGCCGACCTCGGCGTGTTTCATCTGCTCGGCCAGCCCAATCTCAACATCAAGGTCGATCGCGAGCGCGCCGCGCGCTACGGCCTCAACACCGGCGATGTCAATTCGGTGATTCAGGCGGCGGTCGGCGGCAGCATCGCCACCACGGTGCTCGAAGCCGACCGGCAGTTCGGCGTCGCGGTGCGGCTCGATCCGAAGTTTCGCGAAAGCGTCGATGCGGTGCGCGAGCTGAAGATTGCTTACGCGACGCCGAGCGGCGTCAACGCCTACATCCCGCTCAGCGAAGTCGCCACCATCTCGCTCGATACCGGCGCGTCCTTCATCTACCGCGAGAGGAGCCAGCGCTACATTCCGATCAAGTTCAGCGTCCGTGGCCGCGACCTTGGCGGCACCGTCGCCGAGGCGCAGCAGCGGGTCAACGATGCGGTGCAGCTGCCGCCCGGCTATCGGCTGATCTGGTCCGGCGAATTCGACAATCTGCAGGATGCCAAAGCGCGGTTGATGATCGTGGTTCCGATCACGCTGCTGCTGGTGTTCGTGCTGCTGTATGCGTTGTTCAATACGCTGCGCGACAGCCTGATAGCGCTGCTCGGCATTCCGTTCGCGGCCGGCGGCGGCGTCATCGCGTTGTATCTGTCCGGGCTGGAATTCAGCGTCTCGGCCGCGATCGGCTTCATCTCGCTGCTCGGCGTCGCGGTGATGGACGGCATCCTCAACATCACTTATTTCCGCGAGCTACGCGCCGGCGGCGTGAGCGTCGCCGATGCGGTGCGGCAGGCCTCCGAGCAACGGATGCGCCCGATGCTGATGACGGCGCTGTCGGCCGGCGTCGGGCTGTTTCCTGCGGCGCTGTCGCACGACATCGGCAGCCAAGTGCAGCGGCCCTTGGCGACCGTTGTGGTCGGCGGCATGTTCATCGGCCCGCTGTTGCTGCTGGCGGTGGCACCGGCGCTGCGCAAGCTCGCTTTTGCTCGCGAGGAGGCGGGGCGGACCAGCGCTGCTCCCCAGGCCGCACCACAGGGAGAGCCGTGATGCTGCGTTGGCTCGGCGCCCTCGGCACGTGCATCTGTCTCGCCGGCTGTGCTGTCGGTCCGAATTTCGTGCAGCCGCCGTCCCCCGAGGTCGATCGCTACACGGCGGCGGCCTTGCCGGCGAAATCGCCAGACAAAGCTCAGCCTTTCGTGGTCGCCGAGGATGTGCCGACCCGCTGGTGGTCGGCGTTCCGCTCCGAGCCGCTCGACCGGCTGGTGCGCGCGACGGTGGTGCGCAATCCGACCCTGCAGGCAGCGGATGCTGCGATCAAGGTGGCGCACTTCAATGCGCTGGCGCAGCGGGGACTGTTCTTTCCGCAGGTCAGCGCCAGCTATGGTCCATCGACACAATTGTCGTCGAACAACGAAGCTTCCGATGCGCCGCAGCAGCGGCTGTCGCTGCACACCGCGCAGCTCAACATCGCCTACACGTTCGACGTCTGGGGCAGCAACGCGCGCGCGGTGGAGAGCCTCGACGCCATCACCGAGCAGCAGCAGTTCCTACTCGAGGCGACGCATTTGACGCTGACCGCCAATGTCGTCACTGCGGCGATCGGGGAAGCCTCGCTGCGCGGCCAGATCGCTGCCACCAAGAAGATCGTGGCGATCGAGCGCGACATCCTCGGCATCCTGAAGTCGCAGTTCGAGGCAGGGCAGGCGGCGCAGGTCGATGTCCTGACCCAGGAGGCGGCGCTTGCCCAGGTCGAGCAGACCTTGCCGCCGCTGGAGAAGCAACTCGCGATTCAACGAGATCTGTTGACCGCGCTGGCCGGCAACTACTCGGCAGCCCAAGTCCCGGAGCGTTTCGAACTGGCGCGCCTCAGCCTGCCGCGCAACATTCCGGTTCTGGTGCCGAGCACGCTGGTGCGACGCCGGCCGGACGTGCGGGCTGCGGAGGCCAATCTGCATGCGGTAAGCGCGCAGGTCGGTGTGGCGGTGGCGGCGCGCCTGCCGAACATCAGCGTCGGCGCCAGCACGGCCGGCGCGAGCGCTACCAACTTTGCGCAACTGTTCGCGCCCGGCACCGGGTTCTATCTGCTGGCCGCCAATGCCACCCAGCCGATCATCGACGGCATGACGTTGCTGCACAAGCAGCGCGCCGCCGAGGCCGCACTGGAGCAGGCGGATGCGCAGTATCGCCAGGCCGTGATCTCGGCGCTGCAGAATGTCGCCGACGCGCTGCAGAGCCTGCAGCACGATGCAGCCCTGGTGCGCGCTGCCGCCAAATCGGAGGCCGCAGCAAAGGCCAGCCTCGACATCATCCGCAAGCAGCTTGCGCTCGGGCAGGTCAATCAGGTTGTGGTCCTGAATGCCCAGCAGACCTACCTCAATGCCTCGATCGCGCATGTTCAGGCGGAGGCGACGCGCCTGTCGGATGCGGCGGCGCTATTCATGGCCATCGGCGGAAGCTGGCCGGCGGGATGTGGAACCGATTGGCGAAGCTGCGTGCTCGACGATCTGCCGGTCACGGCAGCTTTACAGTAGGCCTGAAGGAGCAGGCGGGTTCCCGGGCTGCGACAGATCGATCCGCCGCGATTTTGTTATGTTATTGCAGATCGACACGGATGCGAGGCGCGTGTTATCCGCTTGTCTCGACCCGTGAGAGCCATCGTGACGCTGATCGCCCGCATTTTCCAGCATCGTCTGCTGCGCGTTTCGCGCCAGGCCGTCGCTATGGCCGTGCTGGCTATGTATCTGCTGGCGGGCGCCGTGCACGGGCTGTGCGATCTCGACGTGAACACCGGTTCCGCCACTGCGATCGTCTCGCTGCCGTCGCACGGCGCCCGCCAGCAGATACATAGCCAGCAC
>NZ_QTKI01000017.1:15000-26076 GCF_010820945.1 Rhodopseudomonas sp. BR0C11 | reverse complement strand
GTTAGCGGCTGCGCAGGGCAGCGAGCCGCTCGTTGCGCATCAGCATCAGAAACCTGATCTTGGGGAAGTAGCGGGGATTGGCCGGGTCGAATCCGATCGGCCCGTTTTCGATCGCGAACGCCCGGTCGCCGGGCAAGGTCTGGCCGACATCCAGAGCTACGGTGGGTAACGGCTCGGGCGACAAGCCCTTGACCGGATAGCGGTAGATTGAGGCGACGGAGGCGAGCGCAAGGTCTGTCATGGCGGGTCTTTAAGGGATCGCGCCGGCTTCGGCAGCCCACGAAAATGTGAGCCGGGGCCTTCCGTTCGCCGGAACAGATGCCCACATTTGCGTCAAGCCGATGCGGTCCGCACGGTGACGACCGCCCCCGGCTGAGGAATGTCAGCGCGGCCGGCGGAACCCCAATGAAGATGCCGTCGGGCGTGCTTTTCGAAGGCGCCGGGGGCAGGCTGAGGGACCGAACCAATGAACGTAGAAAAATATACCGAACGTGTGCGCGGCTTCATCCAGTCGGCGCAATCGCTGGCGATGCGAGAGGGCCATCAGCAGTTCTCGCCGCTGCACATTCTGAAAGTGCTGCTCGACGATTCCGAAGGGCTGGCGGGCGGTCTGATCGACCGTGCCGGCGGCAATTCGCGTGCGATCCTGAAGGCGACCGAAGAGGCACTCGGCAAGATGCCGAAGGTGTCCGGCTCGGGCGCCGGCCAAGTCTATCTGGCCCCGGCGACCGCCCGGGCGTTCGACGCTGCCGAGAAGGCCGCCGAGAAGGCGGGCGACAGCTTCGTCACCGTCGAGCGGCTGCTGCTTGCGCTGTCGCTGGATAAGGACAGCGAGGCCGGCCAGCTGCTCACCAAGGGCGGCGTCACCCCGCAAAATCTCAACGCTGCCATCAACGCCCTGCGCAAGGGCCGTACCGCGGATTCGGCGACGGCTGAAAACGCCTATGACGCGCTGAAGAAATACGCCCGCGACCTGACCCAGGCGGCGCGCGACGGCAAGCTCGACCCGGTAATCGGCCGCGACGAGGAAATCCGCCGCACCATCCAGGTTCTGTCGCGGCGTACCAAGAACAACCCCGTGCTGATCGGCGAACCCGGCGTTGGTAAGACCGCCATCGTCGAGGGCCTGGCGCTGCGCATCCTCAATGGCGACGTGCCCGAGAGCCTGAAGGACAAGAAGCTGCTCGCGCTCGACATGGGCGCGCTGATCGCCGGTGCGAAATATCGCGGCGAGTTCGAGGAGCGGCTGAAGGCCGTGCTCACCGAGGTCACCGCGGCCGAGGGCGGCATCATCCTGTTCATCGACGAGATGCACACCCTGGTCGGCGCCGGCAAGGCGGACGGCGCGATGGACGCGTCGAACCTGCTCAAGCCCGCGCTTGCCCGCGGCGAGCTGCACTGCATCGGCGCCACCACGCTCGACGAGTATCGCAAGCACGTCGAGAAGGACGCCGCTTTGGCGCGGCGCTTCCAGCCGGTGTTCGTCACCGAGCCGACGGTCGAGGACACCATCTCGATCCTGCGCGGCCTGAAGGACAAGTACGAGCAGCACCACGGCGTGCGTATCGCCGACTCGGCGATCGTGGCGTCGGCCACGCTGTCGAACCGCTACATCACCGACCGCTTCCTGCCCGACAAGGCGATCGACCTGATGGACGAGGCCGCGGCGCGGCTGAAGATGCAGGTCGACTCCAAGCCCGAAGAGCTCGACTCGATGGACCGCGAAATCGTGCGGCTCAAGATCGAGCAGGAGGCGCTGAAGAAGGAAAGCGATCCGGGCTCCAAGGCGCGCCTGGTGACGCTTGAGAAGGAGCTTGCCGATCTCGAAGAGAAGTCGGCGGCGCTGACCCAGCGCTGGAGTGCCGAGAAGAACAAGCTGTCGGATGCCCAGAAGCTGAAGAGCGAACTCGACGCTCTGCGGATCGAACTCGCCAACGCGCAGCGCCGCGGCGAGTATCAGCGCGCAGGCGAGCTCGCCTATGGCCGGATTCCGGAGCTCGAGAAGAAGATCGCCGAGATCGAAGCCAACGAGAACGCCGGCGCGATGGTGGAGGAGGCGGTCACCGCCAACCACATCGCCCAGGTGGTGTCGCGTTGGACCGGCGTGCCGGTCGACAAGATGCTCGAAGGCGAGAAGGAAAAGCTGCTGCGGATGGAAGAGCAGCTCGGCCAGCGCGTGGTCGGGCAGTTCGAAGCCGTGCATGCGGTCTCGACCGCGGTCCGCCGCGCGCGCGCCGGCCTGCAGGACCCGAACCGGCCGATGGGCTCGTTCATGTTCTTGGGGCCCACCGGCGTCGGCAAGACCGAGCTGACCAAAGCGCTCGCCGAGTATCTGTTCGACGACGAGACCGCGATGGTCCGCATCGACATGTCGGAGTTCATGGAGAAGCACTCCGTGGCCCGGCTGATCGGCGCACCTCCCGGCTATGTCGGCTATGACGAAGGCGGTGTGCTGACCGAAGCGGTGCGGCGCCGGCCGTATCAGGTGATCCTGTTCGACGAGATCGAAAAGGCGCATCCGGACGTGTTCAACGTGCTGCTGCAGGTGCTCGATGACGGCCGCCTGACCGATGGTCAGGGTCGCACCGTGGACTTCCGCAACACGCTGATCGTGATGACCTCGAACCTCGGCTCGGAGTATCTGGTCGCTCAAGCGGAGGGCGAGGACACCGGCGCGGTGCGCGAGCAGGTGATGGGAATGGTGCGGGCGCACTTCCGCCCCGAATTCCTCAACCGCGTCGACGAGATCATCCTGTTCCACCGGTTGCAGAAGAGCGAGATGGGCCGGATCGTCGACATCCAGTTCGCGCGGCTCACCAAGCTGCTCGAGGACCGCAAGATCGTGCTCGATCTCGATGCTGCGGCCCGCGACTGGCTCGCCGAAAAGGGCTGGGATCCGGCTTACGGCGCCCGTCCGCTGAAGCGGGTGATCCAGCGCAGCGTCCAGGACCCGCTCGCCGAGATGATCCTGGAAGGCACCGTCAAGGACGGCGACCACGTCGCGATCTCGGCCGAAGGCGGCGTGCTGACCTTCAACGGCAAGCCGCCGCACAGCGCGGACATCGAGCCGTTTACGGGACGGCCGCCGAAGCGGATGCTGAACTAACGCGCGTCGTCATTGCGAGCGCAGCGAAGCAATCCAGAGCCTCCGTGTACCGAGCCTGGATTGCTTCGTCGCTTCGCTCCTCGTAATGACAGGATGAGAAGTTGACGACGTGCTCCGCAGCGATCGCTGCGGAGCACGTTGCGTTTCGGCCTACTTCTTCTCGATCTTGTAGATCGCGTTCTCGATGTCGGACGACACGTAGATCGTGCCGCCAGCGCCGACACCGACGCCGGTCGGCATGTTGGTCGGCGGCAAGCCCGGCGCGCCGACGAGGCCGATCGGCAGATTGCCGGCGATTTCGGTAAGGCTGCCGCTGGCCGGATCGACTTCGACGATACGCTTGGCGCCGACTTCGGCGACGATCAGTTTGCCGGATGGCGCCAGCGCGATGCCTTCCGGCATCTTCAAGTCCTTGGCGACGACGGTCTTGGCGCCGGTCGCCGGATCGATCTTGCTGATCTGGCCGGCGAACGCTTCGCTGACATACACCGCGTTGTCCTTGCCGAGCACCAGGCCGACCGGACCAGCCAGATCGGTGGCGATCGCCTTGCGGTCCTTACCGTGCTCGCCGGAGACTTCGACGAGTGACTTGGTGCCGAGCTCGGCGACCAGCAGCTTGCCGTCGCCGAGCCGGATCGCATCGTACGGCGCCTTGAAGCCGTGCAGCATGTCGCGGCTCTGGCCGGTCTTGCGGTCGATCGTCTGCACCGTGCCGGTGAACCAGCTCGACAGGATCACCTCGTCGCCCTTGGCGGTGGCGCTCATCGGATATTCGAGCGTGGTGCCGTCGGCGTGCATCCGCGCCACTTCGCGCACGTCGCCGCTGGCGCCGTCGACGGTGCGATAGGCGAAGACGTCGGCGACATAGATGGTGTCCTTGCCGCCGTCGGACACGACGCCGATGCCGCCCGGAAATGCCAGCTTGCCGATGATCACCTGCTTGGCCGCGCCGGTCGCCGGATCGACTTCCTGGATGCCGTTGTCGGCCATGTTGGAGACGTAGATGCGGTCATTGGCATCGATCGCGAGATTGTCGAGCGACGGCTTGAGCTGCGCCACCATCTGCTTGGCGCCGGTCTTCGGATCGATTTTGACGAGCTGACCCAGCGCCGTATCGAGCGCCCACAGATTGCCCTTGGAGTCGAAATTCGCAGCTGCCGGTACCTTGAAGCCGTCGGCGACGACGCTGAGCTCGCCCTTGTCGACGTCGACCTTGACGATCTGTCCCTTGAACCACAACGGGCCGTACAACTTGTCGTCGGGACCGAACTCGAAGCCGTTCAGGCCGCCCATCTTCTCCATGATCTTGCGTGGCGGCTTGGCGCCCTCGACGTCGATCTCGTACAGCGCGTCGCCGAGAAACACCTGGGTCGCATACAGCCGCCCGTCCTTGCGGAAGGCCAGCGAGTTGATGCCCGGCAGGCCGGAGGCGAGCTTCTTGATCGGGCCGTCGCCCTTGCGTGCATAGAGATCGCCGGTGAGGAAACCGGTCCACGCCATCGTGCCGTCCGGCGCGATCGCGATATCGTCGGCCATGCCTTCCGGTGTCGGCACCGCGATCTTGGCCGTGCCGGCGGCGCGATCGACCTCATACAGCGCCGCGCCTGCGACGCTGCCGGCGAACAGCTTGCCGGCCTTATCGACTGCAAGGCCGTGCACGCCGTGAAACGCCGAGCCCGGGACCAGCTTGGTCACCTGATAGCTGTCGGCGTGTGCGGCGGACAGCATCAGCAGGCCGATCGTCAACGCGCTCGCGCCGCGCGCAAGTTTGCCCTTCATTGCATTCCCTCCGAGATCTTCTCGTTGTTATGGCGAGAGTATTCGGCGGGGCTTGGAAGTTGGCAAATGGAATCGAAGCCGCGTTGCAGCAGATTCCTCGCCGCGGAATGCTGCGCGGCGGGACAGGCTTCGAACTAAGCGAGGATCAGCGCCGCGCTTGCGCGGTGGAGGAGGTGCGAACCGGGGCCGAGGCGGTGAGATCTTCCGCCAGTCGTCCGCCGCCGCGGCCGGTCATCATCGCGTCGAGCCGGTCGCGTTCTTTCTCGAAGCCGGCGAGCATCGGGCCTTCGAGCGACCGGCCGCGCGGCAGGCGCACGCGCATCGGATCGACGAAGCGGCCGTTGACGATGATTTCGTAGTGGACGTGCGCGCCGGTCGACAGGCCGGTCGAACCGACGAAGCCGATCACCTGGCCCTGGCGAACGCGCTTGCCGGGCTCCATGCCCTTGGCGAACGCCGACATATGGCCGTAGGCGGTCTCGTAGCCGTTGGCGTGCTTGATACGGATGTACTTGCCGTAACCGCCTTCCCAGCCGGACTTTTCGACGACGCCGTTGCCCGAGGCGAAGATCGGCGTGCCGTAGGGCGTCGACCAGTCGACGCCGGTGTGCATCTTGACGTAGCCGAGGATCGGATGGCGGCGGGCGCCGAAGCCGGAGCGCATGATCGCCTGGTTGACCGGCTTGCGGACCAGGAACTTCTTCGCGCTCTTGCCGGTCTCGTCGTAGAAATCGACCGCGGCGTCATCGGGAGTCTGGAAGCGATAGTATTTCTTGGTTTCGCCGCCGACGGTGAGGGAGGCGAACAGCACGTCGTTCTTTTCGACCGTGGAAGTGGTTTCGTCGTCGCCGGCGTAGAACACTTCGAACGAGTCGCCGGCCTGAACTTTGCGCTGGAAATCGACGTCGTAGGAGTAGATCCGGATCATGTCGTCGATCACCGACTGCGGCACCTTGTTGCGGAGCGCGGTCTCGTAGATCGACTGATACAGCCGGACGCCCGTGCCGTCGTCCTCATCCTCATCGCTGTTGTCGGCGGTGTCGCTGACGGTGTTGAGGCTCTGAACGTCGACGGCGACGTAGCGGCCGAGATCGGAGAGCGCTGCGACCGCTTCGACCGCGGAGTCGTTGGCGACGATCACGCGGAACGGTTGGGGCGCTTTGCCGGGGCCTGACGATTCCATCAGGATGCGTAGTTTCTGGCCTTCCTTCAGGCCGCCGTCGCGGCCGCGCGCGCCGAGCGCAGCGGCGACCGCACGGGCATCTTCTTCGGCGGCACCTTGATCGCGCAGCACCGAGACGACGCTGTCGCCCTTTTTGACGATGTGAGTTCGTTCGCCGGTCGGATTGCCACCGGTGACCTGCTCCTTGGTCTTCGGCAGCAGCGTCACGTTTTCCGGGATGATCCGGGTTTCGAAGCCGGCGTAAGGATCGGCGGACGGACCTTCGGGGGCGTAAGCGAGCTTCACGTCGCCGCCGAAATCGCCGGCGGCGCTGGCGTAGCGAACGCCGCTGTTGCCCTTCCAGTTCGCGGCGTCGCGCACGCGCATCAGGATTTCATCGGGTGCGATCTGGCCGGCAATCTTGGCGCGCGGCAGCACGGTGCCGAGATCGCGGGTGACGAAGGAGACCTCGGCGTCGGGTTCGACTGCGTCGGGATTCTGCGCATCTTCGGCGCTTTGCGCCGGGGCGCCGACGTCGCTCAGCATGCGCTGGGCATTGAAGGCGGGAATCTTGGCGGACAGATCGCTGGTGGTCAGCGACAGGTTGCCGGAAATCTTGACGAAGGGACGGACCCGGACGACGTCGCGCTGGCCGACCCGCGATACGGTGGAAACCCGGATCACGCTGCGAGCCAAAGCGGCTTCGCTCGGCGGTGGCAGGCGGTCGCTCTTATGCAAGGCGGCGGTCTTGTCGGCTCCGAACGCGCCGCGGAGGGCGGCCTGAACCAGTTCGGGAGCTTTGGCGAAGGTCGTCTCGCCGTCGAGCGAGGCGAATACCGCGCCGCCAATCAGCGCGGCACCACAGAGACCGGTGAGGATCGTGCCGCTGAACCACTGCACCGATACGCGTCGGCGATCGATGACTGCGGCCTCGGAGCCGTCGACGGAAAGCGGCGGCTCGTGACCAAGGTCGATATAGCCGACCTCGCGCCCGGTGCTGCGCCCGCGTGACACCCTTTGGCTCAATCCGTCGTCCCCCGATTTCGCAATCGGCCGCGGGTGCGGCCGGTCGGCTAGTCTGAACGATCAGGCCATCGGCCGATCAAACGTCTCCGTTCCGCGCCCGCGGACCGGAGCCTTCTACCTGATTGCCGCCGGCTTGTCCGCCTCTGACGGCGTACGCCAACAGTCACAGGTCTGACACTTGTCACGGGCAGCCAAAGTGCTGGCGCCGGCGATTTGCGTCAATCGAAAGCGGCAATCGCCGCATTCTGCTGCTCCAAGACGGCTGTCTTCACCCGAAGGAGCCGCGCCGAGGCCCAAAGACCCCGTCCGCCGACCCGGAGAGCCGAACAGTTTTTTTCGATCTGCCTGGGGAGAACGCCTCCGGAAGGTGGCCTGAGTGCGGCGTTGGGACTGAGAAAGCCTTGGGAAAACTACAGAAATTGAATCATCCCAACCTGCACGACATTTTTCTGACGAGGCCGTTGACAGCTCCAAGGGGGCGGGCCTATAAGACGGCCACTGAGCGCGGCGCCGCTGAGCCCTCCGGGCCCCAGCGAGCTTTCGTGCCTCTGGAACATCCATCGAATTCGATGAGTGCAACAGCAGCCGATAGTTGTCGGTTGCCATTCGCCGTCGGTCTGGATTTCCAAACTCCTATTAAGTGTAGGAGTTGAAGTCTCGAAGGTCTCTGTGACCTCAGGCTTCGTTGAGATCTTCGGATCTCGGGCTGTTTGACAAGTGAAGATGAAGAAAGAGAAACGTGGACGGCGAAGTCCTTGCGGGTCTCGGTTTTAGGAAGCTTCGGCTTTCTGGGATTGGGGCCGGACGAAAGACTTCGGCGGTACACGTTTTCAAGGAAACACCATGTTCGCGAGCGCTGTGAAGCGCTGCGACGAACCGGCGATCTTCGGATTGCTGGTGATGGTGGGACCTCGTCAAACGTTGTGATCAGCCGGTTCAAAGTTCAAGTCCAACTTGAGAGTTTGATCCTGGCTCAGAGCGAACGCTGGCGGCAGGCTTAACACATGCAAGTCGAACGGGCGTAGCAATACGTCAGTGGCAGACGGGTGAGTAACGCGTGGGAACGTACCTTTTGGTTCGGAACAACACAGGGAAACTTGTGCTAATACCGGATAAGCCCTTACGGGGAAAGATTTATCGCCGAAAGATCGGCCCGCGTCTGATTAGCTAGTTGGTGAGGTAATGGCTCACCAAGGCGACGATCAGTAGCTGGTCTGAGAGGATGATCAGCCACATTGGGACTGAGACACGGCCCAAACTCCTACGGGAGGCAGCAGTGGGGAATATTGGACAATGGGCGAAAGCCTGATCCAGCCATGCCGCGTGAGTGATGAAGGCCCTAGGGTTGTAAAGCTCTTTTGTGCGGGAAGATAATGACGGTACCGCAAGAATAAGCCCCGGCTAACTTCGTGCCAGCAGCCGCGGTAATACGAAGGGGGCTAGCGTTGCTCGGAATCACTGGGCGTAAAGGGTGCGTAGGCGGGTTTCTAAGTCAGAGGTGAAAGCCTGGAGCTCAACTCCAGAACTGCCTTTGATACTGGAAGTCTTGAGTATGGCAGAGGTGAGTGGAACTGCGAGTGTAGAGGTGAAATTCGTAGATATTCGCAAGAACACCAGTGGCGAAGGCGGCTCACTGGGCCATTACTGACGCTGAGGCACGAAAGCGTGGGGAGCAAACAGGATTAGATACCCTGGTAGTCCACGCCGTAAACGATGAATGCCAGCCGTTAGTGGGTTTACTCACTAGTGGCGCAGCTAACGCTTTAAGCATTCCGCCTGGGGAGTACGGTCGCAAGATTAAAACTCAAAGGAATTGACGGGGGCCCGCACAAGCGGTGGAGCATGTGGTTTAATTCGACGCAACGCGCAGAACCTTACCAGCCCTTGACATGTCCAGGACCGGTCGCAGAGACGTGACCTTCTCTTCGGAGCCTGGAGCACAGGTGCTGCATGGCTGTCGTCAGCTCGTGTCGTGAGATGTTGGGTTAAGTCCCGCAACGAGCGCAACCCCCGTCCTTAGTTGCTACCATTTAGTTGAGCACTCTAAGGAGACTGCCGGTGATAAGCCGCGAGGAAGGTGGGGATGACGTCAAGTCCTCATGGCCCTTACGGGCTGGGCTACACACGTGCTACAATGGCGGTGACAATGGGAAGCTAAGGGGTGACCCTTCGCAAATCTCAAAAAGCCGTCTCAGTTCGGATTGGGCTCTGCAACTCGAGCCCATGAAGTTGGAATCGCTAGTAATCGTGGATCAGCATGCCACGGTGAATACGTTCCCGGGCCTTGTACACACCGCCCGTCACACCATGGGAGTTGGCTTTACCTGAAGACGGTGCGCTAACCAGCAATGGGGGCAGCCGGCCACGGTAGGGTCAGCGACTGGGGTGAAGTCGTAACAAGGTAGCCGTAGGGGAACCTGCGGCTGGATCACCTCCTTTCTAAGGATGGGTCTTCAACAGCTTGCTGTTATCGACCTGTTTTAGAAACATCAGAGGCTCTAAGTCATACGAGCCTCATTGGCGGGATTTCGCCGTCTTCGTTTCTCTTTCTTCGCGGACGAACACGCGCCTGGGGTGCGCGCAAGTCGATCGGCCTGGCGTCTGCCGGCTGGTGGTTTGCTTGCGGCCTCTCGTGCTGAGGGCTTGTAGCTCAGTTGGTTAGAGCGCGCGCTTGATAAGCGTGAGGTCGGAAGTTCAAGTCTTCCCAGGCCCACCATTTTGTCGAGCGCAGCATTCGTCTTCTGGTTACGGGGCCATAGCTCAGCTGGGAGAGCGCGTGCTTTGCAAGCATGAGGTCGTCGGTTCGATCCCGTCTGGCTCCACCAGATGGACGATCATCGAACGAACATCATCGTGACCTCGGCTTCGCCTCGTTGCTGTCATCCGGACAGCGACGATGGCTCATCGTCCGCAACTTGTATTCGCCGGCTTTGCGCAATGCGCAGCCTGGCGGGTTTTCTGACATCGTGAAGAGGAGATCGATCCGGGTTCGGGTCTTGTAGAGCAGTCTACGGGGCGCCGTTCGCGTATCTCCAGATCGTTTTCGGCGCATGCCGGTCGCAAGACCTGCGTGTTGTAAAACGGTCTTTGTTGGCGAGCTTGACCGCACGCCATCGGTTCGATCTTACGAAGCAATAACTGGTCTTTTCATTCAATGTCCGTTTGCGAGACGCGTCCTTCGGGATGGCTTGCAAGTACATTCTGCCGAGTGTGTGGACATTGATAATGAGAGCAATCAAGTGCCTTAAGGGTGTTCGACGGATGCCTTGGCGCTGAGAGGCGATGAAGGACGTGCTACGCTGCGATAAGCCATGGGGAGCTGCGAAGAAGCTTTGATCCGTGGATTTCCGAATGGGGAAACCCACCTTCGATAGCCGGAACTCCAAGGCCTTGCGTTTCGAAAGAGACGTGAGGGTTTGGATTTCCGGTTATCAAGAGAAGGTATGAGATCTCTGAATACATAGGAGGTTTCAAGCGAACCCAGGGAACTGAAACATCTAAGTACCTGGAGGAAAGGACATCAACCGAGACTCCGCTAGTAGTGGCGAGCGAACGCGGACCAGGCCAGTCATCATTGGAAGACAATTGGAATCTGTCAGGAAAGCAGAGCCTTAGAGGGTGATAGCCCCGTACAAGTAATGCGACCATTGATGCTCGAGTAAGGCGGGACACGTGAAATCCTGTCTGAACATGGGGGGACCACCCTCCAAGCCTAAGTACTCCTCAGCGACCGATAGTGAACCAGTACCGTGAGGGAAAGGTGAAAAGCACCCCGACGAGGGGAGTGAAATAGTTCCTGAAATCGGACACCTACAAACAGACGGAGCCCAAGATACGTTCTGGGTGACGTCGTACCTTTTGTATTATGGGCCAGCGACTTAATTTAACGAGCAAGCTTAAGCCGATAGGTGTAGGCGCAGCGAAAGCGAGTCTGAATAGGGCGTCAAGTTCGTTGGATTAGACCCGAAACCTAGTGATCTAGCCATGAGCAGGTTGAAGGTGA
>NZ_QTKI01000017.1:0-12500 GCF_010820945.1 Rhodopseudomonas sp. BR0C11 | reverse complement strand
ATGCCTTTTGCCCTTCGTCCCGTCGTCGTCGCGCTTGGCGCCGGTGTCATCGCCGTCGCGCTGGCGTCGACGTCGATCACTCCCGTGTTTGCTCAGGCCAACAAAGCGGCGCCGTCTGCTCCGTCCGCAGCCGAGCCGGCGATGAAGGAGATCACGCTCACCGACAAGCAGATCCAGGGCGTGCTCGCCGCCCACAAGGACGTCGACACGATTGCGGCCAAGCTGCCGGACGATCAGGACACCAAGCCTGATCCGAAGATTCTGGCGCAGCTCGATGATGCCGCCAAGAAGCATGGCTTCGCGTCCTACGACGAGTACAGCGACGTCGTCGAAGCGATCGGAATGGTGCTGGCCGGCATGGACCCGAAGACCAAGACCTATGTCGGTCCGGCCGCGGCGCTGAAGGACCAGATCGCAGCCGTCGAAGCCGACACCAAGATGAAGGCCGAAGACAAGAAGCAGGCGCTGGCCGACATGAACGACGCGCTGAAGAATCCCGGTCCGGCCGTCACCAACAAGACCAATATCGATCTGGTGACCAAGAACTACGACGCACTGTCGACCGCGCTCGAAGAAGACGACTAGCCGATCGAGAACTCCGGTCGCTTCTGAAAACGCCGCCTTTCAACCGGGAGGCGGCGTTGCCGTGTGGCTGAGGCGTGCGCTGACGGGCGCCGCTGGCCGTTAGACTGATTCCAAGCTCTCCCGCATTCTCTTGGTCTGGCGCTTCTGCTAGGCGGTCGCATCCGCTGCAGTGCAACAGAGTGCTATGCCAGACCGATCCGACGCCCGCCGCCGAGCCCATCAGGCTCTCCTCACCACCTGCTGCGGTCTTGCTGTCCGTGTCGCTGTCGGCTCCGCGGTGTGCTTGACGGCGCTGGTCCCGCAGACTGCCGATGCGCAGTCGCCGTCGCAGCAGTTGCCGAGTGTCACCGTCGAGGCGCCAAGAAGTCGTGCGGTCGCGACGCGGTCTGCCCCGGTGCCGCAGCGAAACACTCGTGCCCCTATCAGACGGCAGGCGCGCCGTGCCCCGGTCGCCGCGCCGCCGAGCCCGGCCGAGCGGGCAGCGGCTGCGGCCGTCCAACTGAACGAAGCCAAGCTCGGCTACCGCGCGATGCCGAGCCCGACCACGCTGCGCAGCGGCGCCTCGCCACTCGATAGCTCGCAATCCGTCAACGTCGTGCCCGAGCAGGTGCTGAAGGATCAGCTGCCGCGCAATCTCGACGACGCGCTCGCCAATGTCAGCGGTGTCACGCAGACCAACACGCTGGCCGGCTCGTTCGACGCCGTGATCCGCCGCGGCTTCGGCGACAATCGCGACGGCTCGATTATGCGCAACGGCATGCCGCTGGTGCAGGGCCGCGCGCTCGGCGCCGACGTCGAAAGCGTCGAAGTGCTGAAAGGCCCGGCCTCGCTGCTGTACGGCATCCAGACGCCGGGCGGCATCGTCAACACCATCAGCAAGCGGCCCGAGTTGTATCAGCACGGCTCGCTCACCGTGATCGGCTCGAGCTTCGGCGGCGGCAAAAACGGCGCCAATGCGATCGTCGACGTTACCGGCCCGATCGGCGATGGCGGCGTCGCCTATCGGTTCGTCGGCTCGGGCCTCGATGAAGACTACTGGCGCAATTTCGGCGCCAATCGCGAGATGCTGATCGCGCCGTCGCTCGCCTGGTATGGCGACCGCACCACCATTCAGTTCGGCTACGAGCATCGCGAGTTCAGCTATCCGTTCGATCGCGGCACGTCGTTCGTGAATGGCGCGCCGCTGGCGATCCCGGCGACGCGCCGGCTCGACGAGGCGTTCAACCGGACCTGGGGCAAGTCGGATCTGGTGCAGGGCTCGATCGAGCACCGGCTCGACGACAATTGGAAACTCACCGCCGCCTACAGCTTCAACAGCGAGACTTACGACGCCAACCAGCTCCGCATCACCTCGGTCGATGCCCGCACCGGCGTCGAGCGCCGCAGCAATGACGGCACCAAGGGCGCGATGGCCTATGTCAGCTACGGCACGTCCTATCTACAGGGCAATGTCTGGCTCGGCGACTTCCGCAACGAGCTGCTGATCGGCGGCGACGCACAGCGCCGCGTGATCTATCGCCAGGATCTGATCCGCCAGGCGACGCCGAACTTCAACTTCTACAACCCCACCTACGGCCTGGTGCAGCCCGGCACCACGGTGTCGCCCACCGACAGCAATCAGACCGACCAGCTCGAGACCCGCTCGCTGTTCCTGCAGGACACCCTGCATCTCACCAACTGGTTCTCACTGGTCGGTGGCCTGCGCTGGATGGAATACGACCAGCTCGCCGGCCGCGGCCGGTCATTCGTCGCCAACACCGATCTCGACGGCAGCAAGCTGCTGCCGCTGGCTGGCGCGATCCTGAAACTGAACGACCAGGTGTCGCTCTACGCCAGCTATACCCAGTCGCTGCAGCCGACCTCGACCATCGCGCCATTGCAGAACAGCGGCGGTCTCGTCATCGGTTCGAACATCGCCCCCGAAGAAGGCACGCAATACGAAGCCGGCCTGAAGTTCGACCTCAACAAGCGGCTGTCCGGCACGCTGGCGGTGTACGACATCGACAAGAAGAACGTCCTGGTGTCGCAGTTCAATGCCGCGACCGGCCTCAACGAATATCGCGCCGCCGGCAAGGTCCGTTCGCGCGGCGTCGAATTCGACGTCACCGGCCGGCTCGATGACCACTGGAGCACGATCGCCAGCTATGGCTACACCGACGCGATCGTCACCGAGGATCCGGCGCTGGTCGGCAAGCGGCTGCAGAACGTCGCGATGAACACCGCATCGCTGTTCCTGGTCTACGATTTCGGTACGGCGCTGCCCGGCCGGCTCCGCGTCGGCGGCGGCCCGCGTTATGTCGGCGATCGGCCCGGCGACAGCACCAATTCCTTCGTGCTGCCCGCCTACACCGTGGCCGACATCTTCGCCAGCTACGAGACCCGGACAGGTCCGTTCCCGGTGACCTATCAGTTCAACGTCAAGAACGTGTTCGATACCGTGTACTACCCATCGGCCGTCAACACCCTGAACGTTGCGGTCGGCGACGCCCGGCGGTTCTCGCTGGCCGCGACGGTCAAGTTCTAGTTCGATGCGGGCACCGGCGCTCAAGCCCATCCTGCTGCAGCTCCATTCCGTTGCCGGATTGGTGCTTGCGGCGGTGCTGGTGGTGGTGGCGGTGACCGGCGCGGTGATGAGTTTCGAGGACGAGATCCGCGGCGCGATGGATGCCGGCCGCGTCCAGCTCGCACCGCACGCTGCATCAAGGATGTCGCTGGACGCGCTGCTCGCGAAACTGCAGACCGGCGGCGATCCGGTCGCGTCGATCACGATGCCGCGCAGCGCGACCTCGGCCGCCGAGGTTCGGTTCGCGCGCAAGCCGGATCACACTCGGCCCGCCCCGCTTTATGTCGATCCCTACAGCGGCGACAGTCTCGGCCATCCGGCCGCCGACGCGTTCTTTGCGACGGTCCGCAAGCTGCATCGCTGGCTGCTGCTGCCGGGCGACGGCAACGGTTACGGCCGGACCCTCACCGGGATTGCCGCGCTCGGATTGCTGGCCATGCTGCTCACCGGGCTGGTGCTGCGATGGCCGCATCGCCCCGGCAGCATCAAGGTCTGGCTGAAACCGCACTGGCAGTTGCGCGGCCGCGGACTGCACCGGTCGCTGCACGCCGTGATCGGAACCTGGGTGTTGCTGCTCTATTTGATCATGACGCTGACCGGCCTGTGGTGGTCGTTCGACTGGTACAAGTCGGCCGCGACCTGGCTTCTGGCACGATCGCCGGTCACGGCACAGCGTCCGAGCCGTCCTGCCGGTCCCGAGGCGCCGTCCGCAGCGGTTTCGCTGGATCGCGTTTGGGCGAAACTCGTGGCCGAGCGTGGCGACAGGTTTGAGGCTGCACGGCTGACGCTGCCGTCCGGACGCGACGGCACCGTGCGGGTCCGCGCCTGGCTGACCGATGCCCGAGACGGCGCGCACGACGAATTGCGAATCGACGGTCGGACCGGCCAAATCCTCTCCGCTGACCTCTATGCCGACAAGACGATTGGCGAAAAGGTATTGGCGCGCGTGCTCGACATCCACCGCGGCAGCATTTTCGGCTGGCCCGGTCAGTTGTTGTTCATGCTGGCGGCGGCGGCGATGCCATTGTTCGGGGTGACCGGCGTTCTGCTGTATCTGTCGCGCCGGCGGCACAAGCGGATGCAGCGTGCTGCTCAAGGCAAAACCGGCTGATGCCGACGTCGGGGATCAGCCCGGCGGCCGAAATGTTGCGCCGCGCCGATCCGGCGCGCTATAAGCCCCCGGTCAAGTCACCCCGACCGGTCGCGAACCAACCGCCGCGTCATGAAAATCTTGCTGGCGGTCTTCCAACTCGAAAAGCAGAGCGGCAAAGAACGCGATTGCATCGCTATCGCGCGCCATCTCGCCAGTCGCGGCCACGACGTCACCATCGTCACCACGATCCCGTCGCCCGAGCCGCTCGACCGCATCACGGTCGTTCAAGTGAAGGCGCGCGGCCTCACCAATCACCGCCGGGCGCGTAATTTCGCGCGCGCGGTCCGCGAGCACCGCCGCACGCATCAACCGGATGCGCTGCTGTCGTTCGAACTGGTGCCCGGCGCCGATTTTCATTACGTCGCCGACGATGCGGCGATCCTGCGCGACCGGCTGTGGGCCTGGCCGCCGCGGCAGCGAATCCGGCTGGCGCTGGAGCGCGGCGTGTTCGCCGCGGCGTCCCGCACCGAGCTGTGGTTCCTGACACAGGATCAGCACGACGCCTATCATATCGCCTACGATTTCGATCCGGCCCGCGCCCATGTGCTGCCGGCGGACCCGAAAAAGCTGCTGGCGACGGTCGCCACACGTCTGGAGCAGCACATCCCGGCGGCTTGAAATCGGGTGGCCGGCCGGCCGCGGCGGGCGTAATCTCGGTGCTATGATGCCCACGACCCAGCACAGCCATGCCCTGTTCGACACAGCGATCGGTCGCTGCGGCATCGTTTGGGGCGCACGCGGAATCGTGGCGGTGCAGTTGCCGCAGCCGACCGAAGCGCAGACCTGCGCCCGCATCACCCAGCGTCACCCCGACAGCGTCGAAGCGCCGCCGACGGCCGACGTGCAGTGTGCGATCGATGGAATCGTCGCTCTGCTGGAAGGAGCCGCGATCGATTTCGCCGGCATTCAGCTCGATCTCGACGGCACCTCAGCGTTTCAGCGCCGGGTCTACGACATCGCTCGCGGGATTCCGGCCGGCAAGACGCTGACCTATGGCGACATCGCCAAGCAGCTCGGCGGCGTCGAGCTGTCGCGCGAGGTCGGGCAGGCGTTGGGGCGCAATCCCTGTCCGATCATCGTGCCGTGCCACCGCGTGCTCGCCGCCGGGGACAAACCCGGCGGGTTCTCGGCCAATGGCGGCGTCACCACCAAGCTGAAGCTGCTGGCGATTGAGGGCGCCGCCGTCAACTACACGCCCAGCCTGTTCGACTAGGCGGGCTGCGGCTCAGGCTGCCGGCGGCGCCGACACCTTCACCGACTCGCGCTGCGACATCCGCTGGAAAAACGCATCGAGATTGGGATAGGCGGCGCGCCAGCCGCAATCCGGAAAGCGGAAGTCGGCGTAGCCGAGCACGCAGGTGAGCGCGATCTGGGCGATCGTCAGCGGCCCGTTCAGCATTGCGGTGTCGCGATCGAACCGCGCCATGCCGGCCCAGGCCCGCGCCCAGTGATCGTCGTACCAGCCCTGCCAGAACAGGTCCTTCGGCCGCACCAGCTTTTCGTAGCGGCACAGCAGCATCGAATCCAGCATGCCCTGCAGCAGCGAGTGATCGCTCTTCACCCGCCAGCGCTCCGGACCAGACGCCGGGATCAGCTTGCCGCCGCCTGCGAGGTCGTCGAGATATTCGGCGATCACGTAGGAGTCGACGATCACCTCGCCATTGTCGAGGATCAGCGCCGGCAGCTTCTTCAGCGGGTTGACCTCGCGCATATACGGCTCGTTGGCCTGCGCTGGAATCACGGTTGCCGACACGAACTCGATTTGGTCGATCAGTCCGAGTTCGATCGCCGCGATCCGCACCTTGCGGGCGAACGGCGAGGCCTGGGAGAAGGTGAGTTTCATCAGATAAGGTCCTCAGGGACGAAGCGTTGTTTGTTTTCGCCGTCATTGCGAGGAGCACCCGGATCGGCGCTCCGCGCCGTCCGGGCACAGGCTCCGCGACGAAGCAATCCAGTCTCGCGCGAATAGCCCTGGATTGCTTCGCTTCGCTCGCAATGACGGCGTGGATATCCTTACGCCGCCACGATGGTCTGTTTCTGCTCGCCGAGACCTTCGATGCCGAGGGTGACGACGTCGCCGACATTGAGGAATTGCGGCGGCTTCTTGCCCATGCCGACGCCGGGCGGCGTGCCTGTGGTGATGATATCGCCGGGCATCAGCGTCATCAGCTCCGACAGATACGACACGATCTTCGGCACGTTGAAGATCATGGTCGCGGTCGAGCCGGTCTGGCAGCGCTTGCCGTTGACGTCGAGCCACATCCCGAGCTTGTGCACGTCGGCAATCTCGTCCCTGGTGACGACCCAGGGGCCGAGCGGGCCGAAGGTGTCGTGTGACTTGCCCTTGGTCCATTGCCCGACGCGCTCGAGCTGGAAGTTGCGCTCGGAGACGTCGTTGCACACCGCATAGCCCGCGACGTAGTTGAGCGCGTCGGCTTCGCTGACATATTTGGCGCGGGTGCCGATGATCACCGCGAGCTCGACTTCCCAATCGAGCTTGGTCGAGCCGCGCGGTTTCTCGACATCGTCGTTCGGCCCGCACAGCGAATTGTTGGCTTTCATGAACACGATCGGCTCGGCCGGGATCGGCATGTTGGCTTCGGCGGCGTGGTCGGCGTAGTTCAGCCCGATCGCGATGAATTTCGGTGCTCCGCCGACCGGCGAGCCGAGCCGCGGATTGCCGGGCACGGCGGGAAGTCCGGCGACATCGAGCGCAGCGAGTTTGGCAAGGCCTGCGGGCGAAAACGCGTCGCCTGCAAGGTCGGCGATCTGCCCGGACAGATCGCGTAGCTGGCCGTCTTTATCGATCAGGCCGGGTTTCTCGTGGCCGATAGCACCATAACGAACAAGCTTCATCCCGCGTGTCCTCCGCAGTTTTGCAGGCTGCCTAAGTGATGGATCAGTAGTGAGTTGAATTCAATACATGGCCGCGCCGGCACGCTATGCGCAGCGTCGCCATGCTTTGTCATGACGGCGCCACGAGACGGAAAGCGTCGCCGTCGCGGATGATCCGGCCGGGACCGAAATGCCCGCCGAACAGCAGCGTCGGCGTATCGGCAAAGCGCGAGAACAGGCGGCGTCGCGTTTCGATCGATTGCAGCCCGTCGGAATCGAAGCTCGACGACCAGTCCAGCCGCACCATCTGGCAAGGATGATGCGCGACGTCGCCCGACAGCACCGCCTCTTCGCCGTCGGAGCGAATGTGCAGCGCGACGTGGCCGGGGCTGTGGCCGGGCGTCGGGATCAATGTGATCTCATCGGCGATCTGGGCATCACTGCCGACCAGATCGACGACGCCGGCAGCGATCACCGGCTCGACCGAGTCGGCGAACACCGCGGCGTGCGCCGCGTCGGTGGAGTGCTTCTTCCAGTACTCGTATTCGATGCGGCCGAACAGATAGCGTGCGTTGGGGAAGGTTGGCACCCACTGGCCGTCGACCAGCTTGGTGTTCCAGCCGACGTGATCGACGTGCAGATGGGTGCAGATCACCGTGTCGATGCTGTCCGCCGGATAGCCGGCTTTGGCCAGATCCTGCAGGTACGGCTTGTCCAGGCCGTTCCAGTGCGGCACGCCGCGACCCTGCTTGTCGTTGCCGATGCAGGTATCGACCAGGATCCGGCGGCTCGGCGTTTCCACCACCCAGCTGTGCACCGACATCGTCAGCCGGCCTTCAGGGCTGGCGAACTGCGGTATCAGCCACGGCATGGCCTGAATTTCCTGGGGAGTGGCTTGCGGCAGGATGAACCGGGTGCCTCCGGTCAACTCCATCTCGACAATTTTTGTGATTTTGACCTTGCCGATGGTCCAGACCATCCCACGTTTCTCCCGGGCTTTTCGTATTTTGCCCAAACATGCGGGTTTTGCGCTTGAGGCGCAATGGATCATCTCGCGCTGCAGTGCGTTAGTTCGCGCGCGCCGGGGAGCGAAACCCGCGCCACGACGGAGGAAAGACGATGCCCGAGCTCGCGATTTCGACCGACAAGGTCGCGTTTCTGATCGAGAAGGCGCGTGAATTCGACGTCAAGGAAGGCGACGCCGATGCCGATTCCGGATCGAATGGCGCCGACGACAACATGGTGGACGTGCTCGAAGACACCGGCGAAGACCCGGTCGTTCAAGAGATCGCCGGCTTCATCAGTGCGATGACCGAGGAAGAGCAGATCGACCTGGTGGCGCTGATGCGGCTCGGCCGCGGCGACGGCAGCATCGAGGAGTGGGACGATCTCCGCCGCGAAGCCGCCGAGGGGCGCAACGGGCGCACCGCGCGCTATCTGCTCGGCGAGCCGCTGCTTGGTGATTATCTCGCCGAAGGGCTGGATCAGTTCGGGCTATCCTGGAACGACGAGCGCACCACACCTGTGGTTTGAGCGCGACGCCACGCGTACTCGGGTGCTGCGGTCCCGTAGCATTCCGAGGGACGCCGATTTACCAGCGATTTCAGCGCTGTGCGGTCTAATCTACCCGGCCCTTTGATCGGCACGAACGAATGCCGGTCGACCCGTGGAGGCGACCATGAAGCCGGAGGCTGGTTTCGATCCCCGCGACCTGCTGCGTAAGCTCGGTCAGGGGCACTCGATCGCCAAATTCGCCAAGAACCAGACGATTTATGCGCAGGGCGATAACGCCGATAGCGTGTACCTGCTGCTGCAGGGACGGATCAAAGTCGTCGTGCTGTCGGTGCAGGGCAAGGAAGCGGCGACCGGCATGGTGTCGCCGGGGCAGTTCTTCGGTGACGGCTGTCTGGTCGGCGAAGTCAGCCGCAGCACCACCACGATTGCGATGCAGGATTGTGTCGTGGCCGCGATCGCCAGCGCGCGGCTGATCGAGACGCTGCGGGCGCAGCCGGATTTCGCCGAACTGTTCGTGCGGCATCTGCTGCTGCGCAATCGCCGCATCGAAGAGGATCTGCTCGATCAGTTGCTCAACTGCAGCGAGAAACGGCTCGCCCGGCTGCTATTGCGCCTCGCCGAGTTCGAGGAGGGTAGCGAGCCGCAGCCGATCGCGCCGCACATCAGCCAGGAGACGCTGGCCGAGATGATCGGCACCACGCGGTCGCGCGTCAGCTACTTCATGAACAAGTTCCGAAAACTGGGCCTGATCAGTTACGACCGCACCATCGAGGTCCACCCGGGCCGGCTCAGCGCCGTGCTGCACGATCAGGCGGAGGCCCGCGGCTAGCCGGGTAGCTGCATTTTCGTCGGGGCCGCGGTCAAGCCACTTGCGCGGCCTCGCCTCGCAAAACCGCCATCCACTTTTGCCGGATACGCGCGGCTGTGCCGCCAGTATAGTGCGCCCCGCGCGCAAGACGCAGGGTGGAAACGGCATGGACGACGAGGAGCGGCACGATCGGCTCGCGATCCGCGAACTGATCGAGAACTGGGTGGTGTGGCGGGACGCCGGCGATTGGGAGCGTTTCCGCACGGTCTGGTTCGACGACGGCCGGATGATGGCGACCTGGACGCAAGGGACCGCCGACGAATTCATCGCGATGAGCAAGGCCGGCTGGGACAAGGGCGTGTCGATCCTGCACTTCCTCGGCGGCCAGTCGATCGACCTCGCCGGCAGCCGTGCGATCTCGCAGACCAAGATGACGATCTCCCAGCGTGCCAGCGTGCATGACGTCGTGGTCGATGTGGTCTGCACCGGCCGGTTCTATGATTTCCTCGAAAAGCGCGACGGCCGTTGGGGCCTGGTGTTGCGCCAGCCGATCTACGAGAAGGATCGCATCGACCCGGTCGATCCGGCCGCGAAGCTGGCGCTTGATCCCGCGCTGCTGGCGCAATTCCCGGAAGGCTATCGCCATCTCGCTTACTTGCAGAGCGGCCTCGGCTACCCGATCAAGCGCGACATGCCGGGCCTGAAAGGCGAGGCCGTCGAACGGCTGTACGCCAGCGGCGCGAAGTGGTTGAAAGGCGAGGCGCTGGATCGCTGACGCGAGCTGACTTCTCCGGTGTCATTGCGGGCGAAGCGAAGCATTCGAGAGTGCCGGACACGGACTTCTGGATTGCTTCGTCGGTTCGCTTCTCGCAATGACGGAGCACTTGTCGAACTGGATAACCAAGAAACGTGGAGACCGAAATGCCCGACTTCATCACACTTCCTGCCCTGGTTCGCGGCACCGCGCAGGCGCGCCCGGACCGGATCGCAGTGATCGACGGGGAACGGCAATTGCGCTACGCGGAATTTGATGCGCTGATCGATCGCATCGCCGCGACCTTGCAGCGCGACGGCCTGAAGCCGACCGACACGATCTCGATCTGTGCGCTGTCCTCGATCGAATATGCCGCGACCTTCCTCGGCGCGCTGCGCGCCGGCATCGCGGTCGCACCGCTGGCGCCGTCGTCCACCGCTAAGGACTTCTCCGCGATGGTGCGGGACTCCGGCGCCAAGATTCTGTTCACCGACGACTTCGCCGCCAATGCGATGAAGGACGCCGAGATCGATGCCGCGGTGAAGCGCGTGGCGTTCGACGACGGCACCAGCGGCGAAGCGTTCACCCGCTGGCTGGCGCCGGAAGGTAGCAAGCCCGCGCCGGTGACGATCGATCCGGAATGGGTGTTCAACATCATCTACTCGTCGGGCACGACCGGCACGCCGAAGGGCATCGTCCACAGCCATCAGATGCGCTGGGCGCAATACGGCAAGCTCGATCCGATCGGTTACGGCCCCGACGCGGTGACGCTGCTGTCGACGCCGCTCTATTCGAACACGACGCTGGTCTGCTTCAATCCGACGCTCGCGGGCGGCGGCACTGTGGTGCTGATGAAGAAATTCGATGCCCGCGGTTTCCTGGAGCTGGCGCAAAAGTATCGCGTCACTCATGCGATGCTGGTGCCGGTGCAGTATCGCCGGATCATGGCCCTGCCGGAGTTCGGTCAGTACGACCTGTCGTCCTTCCAGATGAAGTTCTGCACCTCCGCGCCGTTCGCGCCGGAGCTCAAGGCCGACATCCTCAAGCGCTGGCCCGGCGGTCTGACCGAGTACTACGGCATGACCGAAGGCGGGGGCTCGTGCACGCTGCTCGCCCACGAATTCCCGAACAAGCTGCACACCGTCGGCCAGCCGCGGCCCGGTCATGAAATCCGGATGATCGACGAGGACGGCAACTTCCTGCCCAATGGCGAGGTCGGTGAAATCGTCGGCCGCTCCGACACCATCATGAAGGGCTACCTCAATCAGCCGCAGAAGACCGCCGAAGTATTCTGGACCGACAAGGACGGCAACCTCTGGGTACGCAGCGGCGACGTCGGCCGGTTCGATGCCGACGGCTTCATCACCCTGATGGACCGCAAGAAGGACATGATCATCTCGGGCGGCTTCAACATCTATCCGAGCGATATCGAAGCCGTGGTTGCCAAGCATCCCGACGTTCTCGAAGTCGCGGTCGTCGGCATGCCGTCGGAAGAGTGGGGCGAGACCCCGGTTGCGTTCGTGGCGTCGCGGCCCGGCCGCAGCATCGACCCGGCTGAGCTCAAGACCTGGACCAACGGTCAGGTCGGCAAGACCCAGCGTCCCGCCGAGGTGGTGCTGGTCGAGTCGCTGCCGCGCAGCGCGATCGGCAAAGTGCTGAAGCGCGAACTCCGCGACCAGCGCCTCGGCATGAAGGCGGCGTCGTAGACCAAGCAAACGCTCAGCCTCACCGACGTCATTCCGGGGCGCTCACGAAGTGAGCGAACCCGGAATCCCGAGGTTGTTGTCACGACGAGATTCCGGGTTCGCGCTTCGCGCGCCCCGGAATGACCAATATGAGAGGCCGGTTGCCTGCCCTCAATAATGAGGCGGGCGTTCGTTGGCCGGAGCGCCAGCGCTGCTCTCGGCCTGGTCGAGCCGTTCGCTCAGCGCAGCGAGCTGCCGGGTCAGCGCGTCGATCTGCTTCCACTGCGCGGTGACGGTCTGGTTCAGCGCCTCGATCGTCTCGTCCTGATAAGCTAGGCGGACTTCCAGCGCCTCGACGCGGTCGTTCAGATCGTTCTCGCCGGCCATTGCCCGCTCCATTTCGGATCGGTCTGCCCGCTCATGGCCGGCAAGACGCAGGTTGTCGCCGGCCCGGATGCGGAAGCGCGGCATTGCACGGGCGGGTTTAACAGCGCGTGCGCCGGCAGGAAACCAGCCCGTTCAGGCAGATTGCGGTCGCCCAGCCCCGGTCGCGGCGAGGATTGCCCGGCGGCCGTGGGATATGCCAACTAGGCCGGCCCCGG